>JBOGTX010000371.1:0-3643 GCA_050695695.1 Chloroflexota bacterium | reverse complement strand
CGACCATCGACCGCCTGAACCGCCGGAGCCATAGGCACACGTGCCATTTAAGGTTGAGTGTCACCCCCATGCGCTGCAAATAGGGGGCGATGAAAGCCGGTACGTCGTCGAGTGTCGTCACATACCTGCGCTCGCCACTCGGCACGTGGGTAATATGACCTCGCCAGACCGCCCGCCCCTCCCGTGAGGGCGCTTCCTCGAGCCAGACTATGACGACGAACGATTGGCGTTGCGCCTCAACATCGTCCATGGCCACCGAGCATCGTCCGCACTCCGGTCGACACGGGATCACGCTGACGCGATCGATCATGGAAAGTTACGATTGCCCGACGAAGCTGGACGGTCGAAGATCGCCAAACCCAGCCTAGCGCGGATAGGATAGCGCCGAGGTGTCTGGCGCGCGTCTTTCCATCGTCGGTCGAGGCGTCTCCGGCCAGGTCACGATGATAAGGTGGAAATATTACCGTTCGGTGTTGAGATAGCGCTCGATGGTTTCGATGTCGCCCCGAACCCGCCGCTGAAGGTCGGCCACGACCCGACGAAGCTGTTTCAAATGGTCGAGCCAGTCGGTCAACGTGGCAGGAGTGATTGGCAGCGCGTCACTACTCGTTTCCGCCAGGCCACCGGAACGAGTTCCCGGGTGGTCGACCTGATCGACGCGGATCTGCTCGTAGAGCAGGGTCGTGCTTCGCGCCGGCTTGATTCCCAGATCCTCGCCGAGCGCCGCGGCGCAGCGCTCGTATTGCCGAAGCGCTTCGGTTCGGCCACCAGAGAGGTAGTGCAGCCGCATCATCCGACGGTGGATTCGCTCGTGCGCACGATCGCACGCCAGGATCCGATTGCCGGACTCCAGGCCGCCCTCGTACTGCCCGTTCGTCTCGGAATAGACCATGTCCTTCTCGAGGAGCGCGATGTACATGCCCTGAAGTCGAACGCGCTCGAAGGTGCACCAATCCTGAGAAACGCTCTCGAGCAAGTCTCCGACGTAGAGCTGACACGCTTCACGCACGCCGCGGATCGCGCTGGCGTCGAGGGCCTGGCCGCGAATCAGCTTAACCCGTGCGTATGCCTCTTCGAACTCTGCCACGTCGAGCCAGAGATCGGCATCGGGGTTGACCCGAACCGATTCCGCTTCCACGACAAGCAGGTGATGTTCGTCCGGAAGGGATTCGTCTTCCAGGCAAGTACGGAGTTGCCAGAGTGCCTGGCGCAACGACTTACGTGATTGAGCGGCCGTTTGCTCGCTCCAGAGCGCGCTCGCCAGCGTTTCGCGGTTGTGTGGACGGCCTCGGTGCAAAAGCAAATAACAGAGGAGATCCTGAGTCCGCCCGGGGCCGATGATCGTGGTCGTCTGCTCGCGCGCGCAGAAGGAAAACCTGCCAAAGAGTCGAACCTTGAGCGTCGCCATGTCGCTGATCTCCTTCGGTCAGAACACTGCTCCGTCGGTCGATTCGTGAGGGGTCGCGCGTTCGCCACGGATGGCTCTACGATTGAATTCGAAATGCGCGGAAGTCAGCCAAAGACGTCACCGATGGAGGTGAGGGAATCAGCGGTGGCAGCAGCCATGATCGGCCAGCGCATTCGTGAGATCAGTGCCACCGGAACCGGGAATTCCCACACCATCAGCCATTCGTTGAACTGAAGCACCTGAGACGCGTCCGGGAACCGAACGGCGTACACGGTCGACTCAGGCAAGACAGCGCTTATCCAGCCAGCCTCGGCTACGTCCGACAACCGGGCGACGCCCAGCTTCGGGACGTCGGTGTCGTGCGGGATCGTCTTCTCGCGATTCTCAGCCTACCCAATATAGGTGGGTATCCTCCATCCATCGTGACCGGGCCGCCATCGGACGTCCGGTGGACGATTCCAGCCAGATCCGGAGCAACCAGCCGATCGTCTAGCTAAGCCGCCAATCGCCGACGGTCCGTCCGCCAGAGCATCTTCGACCGCCGGACCCACCACCCTGATCGGCCGAGCGGGACGGGCCAGCTTGAAGCCTCACCCGGGCTCAAGCGTGCGACGAAGGCGAACGGTGGGCCATCGGCTAGAGTGTGTCTTATTGTCCATGCCAGACGCTCCATGTCAAGACCCACGCCGCTCAAGAACCAGGTGAACGCGAGCGTGGAGCCGGCGAGCCCCGCCGACTTCCGCCAGTCCGGCGAGGCGCCCTGGAAGAATCGCGTTACGTCCGCCGTTATGTACGCTCATACGCATCATTGACGTGCAATCAGAATCCGCGCCGGGGAGCCCAACCGCCGCCAGATCAAGCATCGGCCGGGCCGTCCCACTCGAAGTCGTCCAGGGGGAAGATCGGGCGGCGGACGTTCCGGTAGGTGAAGCGGCTGGTATTGGGACTGGTGATGCCGGGCGTGTCGACTTCGATGATCATCTTCGGAATCTGTTCCCGTACTTCGAAGGCGGCGCGGAACAGGTGGGCGGACTGGACGACGATGATCCGTCGGTCGCGCGGCTCGATGCCGGCCGCGCGAAAGTAGGCCGGCGTCGTCTGAGTGCTCGGATACTGGGTCAGGACAACATCGGTCTGGCCGCTCCGGACGACGGCGGCGCGGCCGAGCCGCGCCTTGTTGTCACCGGTGACGAAGTTGACCTCGAGATCGGTCAGCAGGCGAACGCCAGCGCGCATGGGCACCGGATCGCCGTTCGTCGACTCGTTCTTGCCGCCAACCCGCAGGTCGACTTCGCGGCCAATGCCGGCCTCCCACGCGGCGTCCACTGATTCGGGATCGGCGATGAAGAGAGCGGCGTCGGGCCAGCCCACCGCCTTGAGGCCGGCCAGGATCGCCGTGCCGTCGCCGGGGCTGCCGCCGGCGGTGTTGTTGCCCTGATCGGCCAGGATCACCGGCCACTCCGGGGCGTGGATCGCGCGATCGATCGCGGTCTCGACCGGGGTCAGGACCAGGTCGGTCTGGGTGCCGCGGCGCAAGCGCCAGGCGAGCCGGGCCAGCTCGCGGGCGTGGCGGCGGGCCAGGTCGCGGTCACCATCGGCGTTGACCAGGATGGTCATGCCGGTCGTCGGCGAGTCGGAGTCGCCAAAGCCGGCCGCGATCGAGACGTTGATGATGTCCGGCTCGCGCTCCAGCTCGAATCCACGCGACATCAGCCAGAACATCGGCGGCTTGATCAGCGCGAGGGGCGCGGTGGTCATCGACATCAAGCCAGACTTGATGAGCACCGGCGGCTTCTCGGCGGCAACCACGGGGTGGATCTCACCGCGCAGCGTCCGTCCCAGGATCCGCGCGCCTTCCACGCCGCGCTCATAGAAGTCGGTGTGAGGGGCGGTCTTGTAACCGACGATCGCGTTCGCGTGCTCGGCCCACTCCAGGCCGATGTTCGCGTGCAGATCGAAGACGACCACGATCGGAACCTTCGGTCCGACCGCGCGCCGCACCTCGCGCAGAATGATCGCCTCCGGGTCGGGCGCGTTCTCGGCGCAGGCCGCGCCGTGCAGATGGAGCAGGATGCCGTCGAAGCGGTCGCGCGCGATCGGGCCGACGATGCCGTCGCGAATCACGTCCACCGCCTCGCGGGTGATCGTACCCGTGGTCGGCGGGTGCATCGCGAAGAAGATCGGGACGAGGTCCCAGCCCTGGGCGCGCCCGTCTTCGATCATGCCACCAAGGAC
>JBOGTX010000370.1:0-2459 GCA_050695695.1 Chloroflexota bacterium | reverse complement strand
CTCCATCGGAGATGGAGAGGGGGAACTGGGAGGCGCGCTCGGCGCGCCGCGTCCGTCTCCCCTCGCCATCTTCGATGGAGAGGGGCGGGGGGTGAGGCCGCGTCCCCTACAAGCCCGCTTCCCGCGCCATCGCCTCGACGTCGACGGTCTGGTTCGTCCGCGACGCTTCGATCGCACCGTAGAGCATCGCGGTCGTCTTGAGGTTGTCGTCGATCACCGTGGCCGGGGTCGGCCCACCGTCGAGCCAGGTCAAAAACTCGTCGATCAGCCAGAGGTGTCCCTCGTAGGGCGGTCGGACGAGCGGAACTTCCTCGGTGATCAGTCCGCCACCACGCTTGAACCGGTGGGTCCGCACCTGATGGTCGCGGCCGACCGCGACCGCGCCGCGCTCGCACTCGGCGCGGTAGTACTCCTCGTGCCAGGTATTCTGCTCGCCGCCGGCCGTGCCGGAGCCCTCGTAGCTGGCGTGGACGCCGTTCGTCATCTTCATCAGATAGAGGCCGCAGAACTCGCCTTTCGAGCTGCTCCAGGGCGGGTTCCACTCCCAGCCGGCGATCGTCCGGCAGTCGCCGCCGGTCAGATTGCGCAGCATGTCGAAGTGGTGGACGGCGCCTTCGACGAGGAGGGCGTGAGGCATCTCGTGCCGAAAAGTCGCGCCCCAGGCGCCGTGCTCGCGGTAATCGGCGGCGAAGCGGCCGACGACGTAGTTGATCCGTCCAAGGTCGCCGCCGCGCAGCACCTGGCGCATCGTCAGCATGGGCGCGTTGTAGCGATAGTTCTGGATCACCTGCATCTTGAGGCCGGCGTCGCGCACCGCGCGGTAGATCTCGCGTGAGGCCTGCCAGGTGTCGGCGATTGGTTTCTCGCTCAGGATCGGCAGGCCGCGCCGAACGGCAGCCATCACCGCCCGCTGGTGAAAGGCCGGGGGAATCACGATCGCGCAAAAATCCGCTTCGACCGCGTCGAACGCCGCGTCCAGGTCGGCGAAGCGACGGCTGGCCGCCAGGCCGAGAAAGTCTCCCGAGGCTGCGAGCGCTCGGGGATCGACGTCGACCAGACCGACGACCTCCAGGCGGTCGGCAAAACGCGGCAGGAAGTTTCGGATCCAATTGCCGGCCATGCCGCCGGCCCCGATCATCAGGCAGCGGTAGTGCGCCACCACGACCTCCCCGATAGCTCGCGCGCGAGTGAATGTCATCGCTTCTGGCTCGATCCGCGGCGCGTTGGCGATGACAAGCACTCTAGCAGCAACGCACCGGTCTGGCAACTGCCACTGCCTGGCCCGAGTGTGGTAGATTCCCTCGAGAGGGTTTCCGAGATGTCAGCCCGCCTTTTGACGCTCTGGCGCCACCCCGACTTCCTGAAGCTCTGGGCGGGCGAGACGGTCTCGCAGTTTGGCTCGCTGATTGGCGGTACCGCCCTTCAGTTCGCCGCGATCCTCGTCCTCGGGGCATCGCCGATCCAGATCGCGCTCCTCGCCATCGCCGCGCGCTTGCCCGCCTTCCTCGCCGGCCCGTTGGCCGGGGTGTGGGTCGATCGGCTGCGGCGGCGGCCGATCATGATCGCGGCGGACTGCGGTCGCGCGATCACGCTGGCGACAATTCCCGCGGCGGCGCTGCTCGGCGCGCTGCGGATCGAGCAGCTGTATGCCGTCGCCTTCCTGGACGGCATCTTCACGACTTTCTTCGACGTCGCCTACCAGTCCTATCTGCCAACGCTGGTCACGCGGAATCAGCTCGTCGAGGGGAACAGCAAGCTGGCGGCGACCGCGTCGATCGCCGAGATCAGCGGCTTCGGGATCGCCGGCTGGCTCGTTCAACTCGTCACCGCGCCCTTCGCGATCCTGGCCGACGCCGCCTCGTTCGTCGTCTCGGCGCTCGCGGTCGGGCTGATTCGGGCGCCAGAGCCGGCGTCACGATCGAGGGATGCCCACCGGAGCGCGTGGCACGAGGCGCGCGAGGGTTTCCGGGTCGTGGTCGGGGATCCGTACCTGCGGGCACTGGCCGTCACCACCGTCATCTTCGAGCTCTCATTTCAGATCGTCGGCGCGGTCATCGGCCTCTTCGGATTGCGCGAGCTCGGCTTCTCGCCGGGCGTCCTCGGAACGATCTACGGCGTTGGTGGGGTGAGCTCGCTGATTGGCGCGCTGCTGGCCGGGCCGGTGGCCCGTCGCCTGGGCAACGGCCGAGCGATGGTTTCCGGAGTCTTGATGATGGGGCTCTCGATCCTCTGGCTCCCGCTCGCGCCGGGGCCAACCATCGTCGGGGCGCTGTTTCTGGTCGCCCAGCAGCTTTTCGGCGACGGTTGCTACACGATCTACGACGTCAACCAGGTCAGCCTGCGCCAGGCAATCACGCCGGACCACCTGCTCGGTCGAGTGAACTCCACGGTTCAGGTCGGCGGCCTCGGAGGAATGCTCGTCGGCGCGTTACTCGGCGGCGTTCTTGGCGACACGCTTG
>JBOGTX010000369.1:0-5053 GCA_050695695.1 Chloroflexota bacterium | reverse complement strand
GGAGCTGTTCAACCTGCGCTTCCAGAAGGCGACGCGAGAGCTGGCCAATTTCGCGCGCGTTGGTCAGGTCCGAAAAGATATCGCGCGCTTCAAGACGATTTTGCGCGAACGCGAGCTCGCGCAGGTCTAAGGAGTAGGCAGCACCAGTATGGCAAAAACAGAACGCCCGGCGCGTATCGGGCGGGTTGCCAGCAACAAAATGCAGAAGACCGTCGTCGTCGAGGTCGAGACGCGCAAGCTGCACCCGATCTATCGCCGCATGATTCGGCGCACGACTCGGGTGAAAGCTCACGACGAAGCCAACTCTTGCGAGATTGGCGATCTGGTCCGATTGGAAGAGACGCGCCCGTTGAGCAAGGAAAAGCACTGGCGGGTCGCAGAAATTTTAGAGCGGGCAAGGGTCGCGGGCCCGGTCGAGTAAATAGCTGCCCAGGAACGATGTCGAGGAGCCAGCGATGACTCGTCGATCGTGGGCATGGATCTGAGGCATGGATACCACCGGAGCTGCTGGCGGGTTCGTGCCTCACGTCCGGTTATCGAACCAGGCCCGTCCTCGGTCCGCGGAAAGTGAGGAACACGTGATTCAGCCACAATCGCGACTGAAAGTCGCCGATAACACCGGCGCGCGGGAGATTATGTGCATCCGCGTGCTGAACGGGTCAAACCGGAAGACCGCGGACGTTGGCGACGTCATCGTCGCGGCGGTCAAGAACGCGAATCCGGGCGGTTCGGTAAAAAAGGGCGAGGTCGTTCACGCGGTCATCGTTCGGACCGCGAAAGAACACGCGCGAGCCGATGGATCGTTCATCCGGTTCGATGAGAACGCGGCAGTCATTCTGTCCGATAAGAACAATCCGAAGGGAACCCGAATCTTTGGGCCCGTCGCTCGCGAGTTACGCGAGCGAAACTATATGAAGATCGTTTCTCTCGCTCCGGAGGTCCTCTAAAACATGAACGTCCGAACCGGAGACACCGTGCTGGTTATCTCGGGGCGAGAGCGAGGGAAGACCGGACAGATCAGTCGCGTCCTTCGGAAGGAGGAACGGGTCGTGGTTGGCGGCCTCAATCTGGTCAAGCGCCACACCAAGGCGCGTCCGGGCGTCGTCCAGGCCGGCATCATCGAGAAGGAAGCGCCACTCCACGTGTCCAACGTGATGCTGATTTGCCCGTCCTGCAGCCGCGCGACGCGCGTCGGACATCGCATGTATGACGACGGCGGCGTCCAGCGCAAGGCGCGCGTGTGCAAGCACTGCGGCGAAGCAATTCCTGCCGCGCCCGTGCAAGGGTGAGGGGTAGATAATGGCAGTACAGATGCGAGAGCGCCTGCGGGACGTCTACCGCGAGCAGATCGTGCCAACCATGATGCGCGAGTTCGGCTACACCAATTCGATGCAGGTGCCACGGGTCCAGAAAATCGTCATCAACGTCGGACTGGGCGAGGCGATCCAGAACGATAAAGCCATCGAGGCGGCGTCGAAGGATCTGGCCACGATGACCGGCCAGCGACCGGTCGTCACCCGCGCGAAGAAGTCGATCGCGGCCTTCAAGCTACGAGCCGGCGCCCGAATCGGCGCGATGGTCACGTTGCGCGGCGAGCGGATGTACGCGTTCCTTGACAAGCTCGTGAACGCGGCGCTGCCGCGGGTCCGTGACTTCTCGGGAGTGTCACCGAAGTCGTTCGACGGTCGCGGCAATTACACGCTTGGCATCAAAGAGCAGATGGTCTTTCCGGAAATCGAGTACGACAAGGTCGATCGCGTCCGTGGCATGGAAGTGACCATCGTCACGAACGCGCGCAACGACGAAGAGGCGCGCCGACTCCTGCAGTTGTACGGCATGCCCTTCCGCGCCAGCTGACGCAGAGGAGAACGATGGCGAAAAAGAGTAAAATTGCCAAGAGCCTGCGGCCTTCCAAGTTCGCCGTACAGCACCGAAATCGCTGCCACATCTGTGGCCGTCCCCGTGCCTTCATCCGAAAGTTCGGGCTTTGCCGGATTTGCTTCCGGCAGATGGCGCTTCGTGGTCAGTTGCCCGGCGTTGTGAAGTCGAGTTGGTAGGTCGCCGAGGAGAAACAGGATGAATTTGACCGATCCAGTCGCCGACATGCTCACACGGATTCGCAATGCCTCAACCGCGCATCACGTGTTCGTGGACATTCCGGCGTCGAAGCTGAAGCACAACGTCGCGCAGATTCTCAAGCAGCAGGGCTTCATCAAGGACTTCGAGAGGGTGAAGGACAGTCGCTACCCGACGTTGCGGTTACACCTGCGTTACACCGGGAAGCGCGAGCCGGTCATCACCGGTATCCGGCGGGTGAGCAAGCCGGGCCAGCGAACCTACGCCAAGGCCTCGAAGATGCCTCGGGTGCTCGGTGGCCTGGGTGTCGCCATCGTGAGCACACCACAGGGGCTGATGACCGAGCGCCAGGCACGTCGCAGCAACGTCGGCGGCGAAGTCCTCTGCTACGTCTGGTAGGAGACACGGCATATGTCAAGAATAGGACGGGCGCCGATTCCGGTCCCGGCCGGCGTTCAAGTAGAAATCGCCGATCATACGATCAAGGTCCACGGTCCCAGGGGTGAGCTGACCAGGACCATTCACCCGGACATGACCGCCGAGCTGGTCGACGGACAGATTCTCGTCAAACGGCCGAGCGACGTCACCCAGCACCGTGCCCTGCACGGTCTGACCAGGGCGTTGCTGGCAAATATGGTCACCGGGGTCACCAGCGGCTTCGCGAAGACGCTCGAGATCACTGGCGTTGGCTACCGTGCGACCAAGCAAGGCGAGAAGCTCGTCTTTCAGCTCGGGTACTCGCATCCGGTCGAGCTGGTTCCCCCGGCGGGGATCCGCATCGGGACGGTCGAGACGTTCACGCCAACCGCGACCAACGAGTGGATGTCGACGCGATTCGCGGTCGAGGGAATCGACAAGGAGCTGGTCGGCGCGGTCGCGGCGAAGATCCGCAAGCTGCGCGAGGTCGAGCCCTACAAGGGAAAGGGCATCCGCTACCGAGGCGAAGTCGTTCGTCGCAAGGCGGGCAAGGCGGCTGGTAAAGGCAAGACCGCGAAGTAAGAAAATGACGCAACGAGGATAGGATTAGGACATGGCACAAAAGACGAGCCGTCAGCTTCGCGTTCGGCGCCACCACCGGGTTCGGCGGAAGATCTTCGGCACGTCGGAGCGCCCGCGTTTGGCGGTCTTCCGAAGCATGGAACACATCTACGCGCAAATCATCGACGACGTCGAGCGACGAACTCTTGCCGCCGCGTCAACGCTCGAGCCGGAGATTCGCGACGGCCTCGCCGGCAAGACGAAGACCGCGCAGGCGAAGGTTGTCGGCACGGTCCTGGGCGAGCGCGCCAAGGCGCTCGGGATCGAGAAGGTCGTTTTCGACCGCGGGGGATTCCTGTATCACGGACGGGTCGAGGAACTCGCGAACGCGGCGCGACAGTCCGGTCTGCAATTCTAACCAGGAGGAAGTATGGCACGAATTGACCCCGCGACGCTGAGCCTGGAAGAGAAGGTCGTCAGCGTCAACCGCGTGTCGAAAGTCGTCAAGGGCGGCCGTCGATTCAGCTTCAGCTCGTTGGTCGTCGTGGGCGACGGTAACGGCCACGTCGGCGTGGGGCTTGGGAAGGCCAACGAAGTGCCCGACGCGATTCGGAAGGCCGCGGATGTCGCCCGGAAGGACGTCATTCTCGTCCCGATGAACGGGACGACCATTCCCCATGAAATATTGGGATCATTCGGCGCGTCGAAAGTTTTGTTGAAGCCAGCGGCCCCGGGCACCGGCGTGATCGCCGGTGGAGCGGTCCGCGCCATCGTCGAAGCGGCGGGCATCCAGGATATTCTGACGAAGTCGCTGGGCAGCCCGAACCCGATCAACGTGGCGCGCGCGGCGATGAGCGGCCTGGAAGCCCTTAAAGAGCCCCAGGTCGAGGCGCAGCGACGCGGCGTGCAGCTGGCCATCCGGATCCAGCCACCGGCGCCCCGCCCCGCGCCCCGTCCCGTCGAGGCACGCACCGCGGAACGTGGCGGTCCACGACGTCGGACTGGCCGTGGCGGCGGTCGCCCCATGGGCGGGCCGCGCCCTGGCCCGGTCGGGGCCCCAACCGGACGAGGATCCTAACCATGGGAAAGATAAGCATCACGCTGGAACGAAGTAGTATCGGCCATCCGCGCGACCAGAAGGCGACAGTACGCTCGCTCGGGCTTCGCCGCATGCACCAGACGATCATCATCGAAGACAACGAGTCGATCAGGGGCATGCTCCACAAGGTTCGTCACCTGGTGCGGGTCGAGCCAGCGGCAGAATCCGAGGCAGGTACATGAGTATGAATCTGAATGAGCTTCACGCGGCGCCCGCGTCTCGCCGCGCCCATCGGCGGCTCGGCCGAGGACACGGCTCGGGCCGTGGCAAGACGGCCGGGCGCGGCACCAAAGGGCAGAAGGCACGCGCCGGAGGGGGCGTGCCCGGATATTTCGAAGGTGGACAGAACGCGCTGGTTCACCGGATGCCGGTCAAGCGCGGGCTCCACTTCCGGTCGGTCCCGAACAAGGTGAAACCGGTCACGGTGAATCTCCGACAACTGAGCCGGTTCGCGGCGAACCAGACCGTCGATCTCGACGCGCTGGTCGCGGCAAATCTGATTCAAAAGTCCGCCCGAAAAGTGAAAGTTCTCTCCGACGGAGAGTTGAGCCAGCCGCTGACCGTCGCGGCGCACTACTTTTCCGCGAGCGCCCGGGCGAAGATCGAGGCGGCCGGTGGACGGGCGGTTCAGGTCGAGCAACGTCCGACCGAGGAGCCATAACCATGCTCCAGGCTTTGATTCGCGCGCTGAAGCTGCCCGACTTGCGCAACAAGGTGATCTTCACCTTTTTGATGCTGGTCGTTTTCCGCCTCTTCGCCCACATTCCGGCGCCGGGCGTGGATCCGGCCGGATTGGCCAGCCTGTTTCAGCAGAACCAGCTCCTGGGGATGCTGAACCTGTTCTCGGGCGGAGCCATGCGGTCGTTTTCGATCGCCGCGATGGGGGTGTATCCCTACATC
>JBOGTX010000368.1:0-4627 GCA_050695695.1 Chloroflexota bacterium | reverse complement strand
CCCGGGCCCCCACACCTCCCGCCCTGTTGCGCCCCGGCCCGCCGACGCTGACCGTATTAAAGTTGAGGCCGCGGCCCCCCACGACCGCCCAGGAGGTCTTCGTCGTGACGACCGAGTCGGAGACGGTGATCGGGTTCCTGCGGGAGGAAATCAAAGAGTTTCGAGCGGCGAGTGGATCGACTGGATCGATGGAGGGCTGAATGGCCCGGCGGAATGCAAGCGCCCAGCCTTCCGCCAGGCCTCGGCGGTCGCGACCAACGTCGGCGCGAGGTCGGGGTTGCTGCCAAAGTGCAGGTGACAATACGACGCCAGCAGGTTGCCTTTCGCGAATCCCTCGTATCGAGCCGACGCGCCGGCAAGATCGTAGGCGGAGGCTTCGGCCGGGGGCGCGGCTTCGAGCGCGGACCAGTGAAACTCGTGGCCGCGGGCCGTCTGCCCCTGGCGCAGCAGGGCGGTGTCGCGGCGGGCGCGCACCTCGCGGTAGCCGAGGGTGAGCCGCTGGCTCGTCATCGCCGACCACCCGGGGACCAGGCCGACCATGGGATGGCGCCGTCGATCGAAATCGACGATTCCCTCGGACAGGTACATGAGCCCGCCGCACTCGCCGTAGATCGGCATGCCGGCCGCGGCCGCCGCCCGGATCGCCTCACGCAGCGCGTGATTCGCCGCCAGGCGCTCGGCATACAGCTCCGGGAAGCCGCCACCGAGGTAGAGCGCGTCGAGGTCGGGGGGCAGTCGCGTGTCACGCAACGGACTGAATGGGATGAGCCGCGCTCCCCAGGCCCGCAGCAGGTCGAGGTTATCCTCGTAATAGAAGCTGAAGGCTTCGTCGACGGCCAGGCCAATCGTGGCCACCACCGGTCGGTCATCGACAGGAAAAAGCGAAGGCCCCGCGATCGACGGTCCGGCGTCTGGCCCCCGGAGCTCCAGCAAGGCATCCAGGTCGAACGACCGCTCGATCTGGTCGGCTAATCGATCGAAGAAGTCTTCGCCAATCCGCTGCTCGGTCGTCGGGATCAGACCGAGGTGGCGCTCGGGAAGGGCGAGGTCGTCCCGATGCGCGAGCCAGCCGAAAACCGGCAAGCCGGTTGCCTCGGCGATCGCGTCGCCGGCCCAGCGACGATGCCCCTCGCCTCCAACGCCATTCAAGATAAACCCGGCGACGGCGAGGTCCGGGTCGAAACGCTGGCAGCCGAGCGCGATGGCGCCGGCCGTCCGGGACGAGCGCCCCACGTCGATCACGACGACAACCGGCGCTCGAAGCAGTTTCGCGAGCTGGGCCGTGCTCCCGTCCTCGCCGCCTTCCCGTCCATCGAACAGGCCCATCATCCCTTCGATGACGGCCAGATCGACGTCGGCGGTGGCCCGCCGGTAGAGCTCGCGAAGCGCGGCCGGCGGGATCATCCAGGTGTCCAGGTTACGACACGGCCGCCCGGCCGCGCGCTGGTGGTAGCTCGGGTCGATGTAATCCGGCCCCGCCTTGAACGGCTGCACCCGCGACCCGCGTCGCCGGAACGCCCGAAGCAGCCCGGCGACCACCGTCGTCTTGCCCGCGCCGCTGGCGGGCGCGGCGACGACGAAGCTCGGCGCGCCGTTCATCGGCCCTCCACCTTCGCCGCGGCGCTTCCAAGGAAGGCAAGGATCGCCGGAACGTCGAGCGCGGCCTCGAGGGCATCCGCACAGCGCTCGTACGGATCGGCGCGCGGCGCGCGGGTGGGACCCGGTCGCGCCGCGTCAGCCGCCTCACCCCCGCCTCGGTCACGTCGAGCTTTCAGCCAGGCCAGGAGCGCGTCTCGCGCCAGCTCGTTGTCGAACAATCCGTGCAAATACGTCCCGAAAACCAGGCCATCGGCGCTGAGCGCGCCGTCTGGCTCGTCGACCGATCGGCCCGAGCGGACGCACACCCGGATCGGAGTCGAAACGTCGGTACCGTCCAGGCACGTCGTTCTTCCGGCGTGGATCTCGTATCCGTCGATCTGGGCGCCGTGGGCCGAAGCGAAGGGGCCGGCGGTGCCAATCAGCCGCGCCCGCACCCGATCGGTCTGCTTCTCGTCCTCGAACGTCGTCTCGTGCGGCAATAGCCCGAGCCCGTCGACCCGGTCGATCGGCGACTCGACGTGCCGCGGGTCGTCGATCGACCGGCCGAGCATCTGGAATCCGCCGCAGATTCCGATCACCGGGGTTCCGCGAGCCCGCGCGTCGACGATCGCGTCGGCCAGTCCCCGTTCCCGGAGAAACCCCAGGTCGGAGATCGTCGATTTGCTTCCGGGCAGGATCACCAGGTCGGCCGCATCCAGGTCGTCGGGACGACTGACGTACTTGAGCATGATCCCGTCCTGGCGCTCGAGTGGTCCGAAGTCGTCGAAGTTCGAGAGGTGCGGCAGGCGAATGACGACAATCCGGGTGGCGACCGGCGTCGTGGCGACTCGGGAGCGTCGGCGAACGTCGTCGAGCGTTGCCGCGTCCTCCTCGGCCAGCCCGAGATCCGGCACGTACGGCACGACGCCGAGCACCGGCACCCCGGCCCGCGCTTCGAGGAAACGCACGCCGTCGGCGAAGAGCGCCGGGTCGCCGCGGAACCGATTGACGATCAGTCCACGCACTAGCGAGCGCTCGTTCGCGGGCAGCAGATCGAGCGTTCCGAGGAGCTGGGCGAAGACGCCGCCCCGGTCGATGTCGCCGACCAGCAACACCGTCGCGTCGGCGTGTCGCGCGACGCGCATGTTCGCGATGTCGCTCGCGCGAAGGTTCATCTCGGCCGGGCTGCCGGCCCCTTCGGCGACAATGACGTCGTAATGCCGGCGCAAGCGATCGAGCGATTCGACGACGGTTGGCCAGAGATCCGGTCGGCGCGTCCGATCGCCGCTCCAGTCGACCGTCCCCATGGCCTTGCCGCGAACGATCACCTGGGCGCGCATCCCGGCCTCGGGCTTCAGGAGGATCGGGTTCATGTCGACCGTCGCCTCGAGACCGGCCGCCGCCGCCTGCACTGCCGTCGAGCGCGCGATCTCGCCGCCGTCGAGGGTCACCGCCGCGTTCAGCGACATATTCTGGGCCTTGAACGGCGCGACCCGCCACCCGCGGCGGCGGAGAATCCGGCAGAGCCCGGCCGCGATGACGCTCTTCCCAACGCTCGATGCCGTCCCCTGGACCATCAAAACCGGGGCGGCCATCACGCCACCGGTACGAACGCCGATCCGTCGAACCGGCGGCCAACCGTCAACCGGGCGGCCGCGCCGGTCGGTATCGGCCCGGGGTATCGATCGGGATGGAGGCAGCGCGCCAGGATCTCCAGGCCGGCGACGAGGCGCGGGCCAGGGTGACTGAAAGATCCACTGTCGACCGCGTAAACCTGGCCCGAGCGGACGGCCGCGAGGGCATCCCAGCCCGGGTGCCTCCCGAGAACCTGGACCTCGGAAAGGGTTCGCGCGAGGCTGAAGCTGCAGGGCATCAGGATGATCGCCTCCGGATCGAGGGCCAAGACCTCTTGCCATTCGAGGCGCCGGCTGTGTTCCCCTGGCTGGGCGAGGCTGTCCTGGCCACCGGCGAGCCGGAGTAGCTCCGGCAGCCAGTGCCCTTCCGAGATCAACGGCTCCAGCCAGCCGAGGCAGAGCACCCGGACCGGGCGAGCTCCGGTCAGCCGATCGCTGACCGCCGTGAGCCCCGCCCGGACCGCCGCCACGAGCTCCCGCGCTGCCCGCGCCCGGCCGGTGGCTTCACCGAGCGTCCGAATGTCGTTCAGGGCATCGGTCAACGTCGCCGGCTCGAGCGACAGGATCCGCGCGCCGCTCCGGGCGAGCTCGGCGGCTCGCCGGGCCTCGGCGGACGTGACGGCGCAAACCTGACACATGTCCTGCGCGACGATCAGATCGGGACGCTCGCGTTCGAGGAAGCGAGGATCGAGGTGGTAGATACTGCCGCCAGCGTGGTAGGTCTGACCGACGCGGGAGTCGATCTCGGCGCTCGTCAGGGAGTCGTCGATCGTGCTCGCGCTCACCACCGGCTTCAAGCGAACCTCCGGCGGATAGTCGCTGTCGTGCGACACGCCGATGATCTCTTCCTCCGCGCCCAGCGCGTAGAGCACCTCGGTTGCGCTGGGGAGCAACGACACGATCCGCATGGTCAAGCCTCCGTCAGCCGAGATAGTGAGCTGCTTACCGCGGTGCGTGACATCGTTCAGGCGGCAGGGATTTACCTCTCCCTCGGTCCCTCCCCGGCGCGGGGAGGGAAGCTTGGGCGGCAGGACCGGTGCCCGGTCCGGGCATCCGTGATGGGGGAAAGGCCGGTTATCTCCACCGGTCCTCGCCCCGAAGCTCCTCTCCCCGCGCCGGGGAGAGGCCGGGAGAGAGGTTCCCCGCGTCCGGCCGCCGGCCCAATCGCGTGGCGATCAGGTGGGGTAACGCCACCTCGCGGAGCACCCCACCTGATCGTCAAAAACGATCGGATCAGGCGGAGACTACCGGCCGTTGCCGCCGTTCCGGATCGCCACCCGGACGCGCTCGGGCGTGAACGGGACCTGGTGCAGGTCGACGCCGACCGCGTCGCGAATCGCCTCCTGCGCCGCGGCGATACCCGGGGTGATCGGCGGCTCGCCAACCCCATTCGCGCCAAACGGACCGTTCAGCGT
>JBOGTX010000367.1:0-5248 GCA_050695695.1 Chloroflexota bacterium | reverse complement strand
TCGATCAGAATGACCCGCGCGCCCTTGCGGACCGCCTTCTGGATCTTGAAGAAGAGGACTGGATGGGTCTCCATCGTGTTCGAGCCGACGATCAGGACGCAGCCAGCGTTCTCGAGGTCGGCGGTTGGCATGGTCATGGCCGGGATGCCCACCGCCCGACGCAACGCGTCGATCGTCGGGGCCTGGTAGAGCTGGCCGGACGGGTGATCGACGTTGTTCGTCCCAATCACCGCGCGGGCGAGCTTCTGGATTAGGTACGCCTCTTCGTTGGTGACCTTTCCGGAGCCGATCACGCCGACGGCGTCCGGACCGTGCTGTTTGACGATCGCGGCCAGTTGGTCGGCCGCCGTGTCGAGGGCGTCGTCCCAGGTCGTCTCGGTTTGCTCGTCGCCGAAGGCGATCAGCGGCGACTTCAGGCGCTCGCGGTTGAAGGCGTAATCGTAGGCGAACTGGCCGCGAACGCAGAGGTAGCCCGAGCTCGCCTTGTCTTCCAGATCCGGCGACGCGCTGATCAGCCGACCACCCTTCACGTTCAAGAACAGGCTGCAGCCGACCCCACAGTAGGAGCAGGTCGTCGGCACGCCGTATTCCGGAATTCGCCCGAAGGTCACGTCCGCCTTCATCAGCGCGCCGGTCGGGCAGACGATCGCGCAGGCGCCGCAATAGATGCACGGCGACTCGGTGAGCTGGCGATCGAAGTGGACGCTAATGGTCGAGTTCGGCCCGCGGCGGGCCAGGTCGATCGCCGAGGCGCCGATCACCTCGTCGCAGACCCGGGTGCAGCGCGCGCAAAAGATGCAGTAGTCCATCGAGAGCTCGATGAACGGGTTCGAGCGCTCCGGCAGGGTCGAGCGGCGCTCGTTGTAGAAACGCTGGCTGCGCCAGCCGGTGAAGTCGACGACGCGCTGGAGCTCGCACTGCTTGTTGCGGGGGCAGGTGACACAGCGGTCGGTCACCTGGTCGTCGCGCTGGCAGACGACGAACGGCGCACAGCGCTCCATGCGCGGGCAGTTCAGACACCGGTCGGGGTGATCCGAGAGCAAGACTTCCATCACGCCGAGCCGGTGCTCGCGAAGCTGCGGGGTATCGGTATGGACGACCATGCCGTCGCGACACTGGACCGTGCAGGACGTCTCGATGCCACGCGAGCCCTCGACCTCGATCAAGCAGACCCGGCAGCCGGCGAACGGCTGGAGGTCGCGAAAGTCGCAGAGGTGGGGAATGTAGATTCCCGCGTGATTGACCGCGGCCCGCAGCACGGTCGTCCCGCGCGGGACCGTCACCGACTTGCCGTCGATGGTCAGGGTGATCATCTGCGGGCTGGCGGGTCTCGCGCGGGCGGTGTCTTTGACGTCGACGCTCATCCGGATACTCCCACTGGCACGCGCCGTTCGGCCAATGCTTCGCAGAAGCCGGCTGGACAGCGCTTCTCATTGATGTGTGCTTCGAATTCTTCACGGAAAATATTCATCGCGCCGACCGCCGGAACCGGGGCCGCCTGGCCGAGGCCACAGAGCGTCGTCTGCTCCATCAGCGGTCCGAGCCAGGCCAGGGCCTCGAGGTCGCCCGGGCGGCCCCGACCTTCGCACATCCGGGTCAGGATGTCGGTCAGGCGCATCGTGCCGACTCGGCAGGTGGTACACCGGCTGCACGATTCGAGCTCGTTGAAGTTCACCAGGTAATTGTTCATATCGACCATACAGACGGTATCGTCGAAGATCACCAGACCACCCGAGCCGAGCAGCGCGCCCACCGAGGTGAGGGTATCGATCGCCATCTCGACGTCGAGGTTGTTCGCGGCGATCGGCGCCGAGGAGACGCCGGCCGGCTGCGCCGCCTTGAAGGGGCGTCCACCGAGCATCCCGCCGCAAACGTCGAAGACCATGGTCCGGAGCGTCATGCCCATCGGCACCTCGATCATGCCCGGTCGCTCGATCTGGCCGCTCGGCGCGAACACTTTGGTGCCTTTGCTCTTGGCGGTGCCGATCCCGTTGTACCAGGCCGCGCCCCGGTTGATGATCAGCGGAATGTTCGAGTGGGTCTCGACGTTGTTCATGCAGGTCGGCTTTGCCCAGACGCCCCGCTCGGTCGAGCGGACGAGCTTCGGCCGCGGCATGGCGCGACGCCCCTCGATCGACGACATCATCGCCGACGACTCGCCGGCGGCGTAGGAGCCGCCGCCGACCCGCACCTGGATGTTGAAGGAGAAGTCGGTGCCAAGGATGTTCTTGCCGACGAGCCCGTGCTCGCGGGCGACCACCAGCGCCCGATTGACCCGGTCGATCGCGATCTTGTGCTCGCCGCCAATGTAGATGTAGCCCTCGTCGGCACCGATCGCGAAGGCGTTGATCAGAACCCCCTCGATCACCTTGAAAGGATCGCCCTCGTAGATCCGACGGTCCTTGTAGATCGCCGGCTCGCCTTCCTCACCGTTGTCGATCAGGTACTTCGGTCGGTCTTTCGAGGCACGGGCCGACTCCCACTTGCGCCCGGTCGGAAACGCGGCGCCCCCCCGGCCGGTGAGGCCCGATGCCTTCACCTCGTCGATGATCTGCTCCGGCGTCATCGTGGTCAGCGCCTTGTGCAGGGCGCTCATGCCACCCCGCGCGACGTACTGATCCAGGTTGGTCGGATCGATCAGCCCGCAGTTCTCCAGGACGTAGCGGGTCTGCAGCTTGAAGTAAACGTACTCCGTCTCGGCGGGAATCCCGGCGTAGCCCTGGTCGCCGACGACGAACAGCGCCAGGTCGGGTCGCGCGTCCTGCTTCACCACGACCGACTCGATCAGCTCGGCGACCCGATCCGGCGAGATCCGGCCGTAGGCGATCCGAGGGCCGCCCGGTAGCTCGACGTCGACGACCGGCTCGGCGTAACAGACGCCCCGGCAGCCAACCTCTTCGACGACCGCCGAGATCTGGCGGCGCGCGAGCTCATCGCGAATCGCCTGGAGCGTCTTCGTGGCACCGACGCTCACGCTGCAACCGCTGACCCCAACGCTGATCCGGGGAATCGCGAGCTCGGAATGAGACCTGATCGCCTCGTTTGCTCGCGCGACGAGGGCGTCGTACTGCGCTGTCATGCCGGTGCACCGGTCCTTTCCGCGATCAGCTTTTCGAGGTCCTCGCTCGTCACGCGACCGGCCAGCTCGTGGTCGATCATCATCGCCGGCGCGTGCGGGCAAATGCCGAGGCAACCCGACGACTCGATCGCGAACTTGTCGTCGGGGGTGCGGCCGCCGACCTCGATGCCGAGCAGCCGCTCCATGGTTTTGCGCAACCCGACCATCCCCTGCACCCGGCAGGCCGGTCCGCGGCAGAGCATCAAGACGGTATCGGCCGGCTTCTCGACCCGGAACTCGTGGTAGTAGGTCGCGACCGCGAAGACCTGGGGAGCGGTCAGGTGTAAGAGCTCGGCCACCAGCACCAGCGCCGGTTCGGAGATGTAGCCGAAACGCTCCATGAGGGCGTGGAGGGCCAGCAAGGACGCGCTCTCGACGTTCTCGAGCTCGGCGCAGATCCGCCGGACCTCGTCTTCCCAACCGGGAGACTCGTAGGATAACGTCTCGTGCATCAGGCGACCTCCCGCCCGTCAATGCCCAGTCTGGAGAAAAGCGCCGCCTCGTCTAGGTGCGCGCGGAACAACGCGACCGCCGGACCGACCTTGTGCCGCTGCCGGAACCGTACCTCACTGAAGTGCATCGCGATCTGGTCCAGGACGACGAACGTCTCCGGCCTGACCTTCAGCAACGGCACGCCCTGCTGGTCAGCCGTCTTGAAGACCGTTGGGTCCGGATCCAGACCCTGGCTGAGCACGATGCAACTGACGTCGGTGGCGAGCGCGGGCATATGGATGTCGGGACGGTCACCCGCCGCGACGACCGCTTTGCGGGGGATCCGCCGGAAGTACTCCTCGGCGCCCTCATCGCTCATCGCGGAGATCATCACCGCTTCGACCGGAAGGCCCAACTGGTCTCGCGCGCAGAGGACGTCGGCGTTCAAGGCGGTTGCCAACTCGCCAACCGTCGTGCCCAGAAGGATGCGGTCCTGCGGGATCACGCCGACGACGCCCAGGCCGTCCTCCGCGAGCGCCGGGATGACCCGCTGGCGCGCCTGGCGGAGCTCCTTGTCCGGTACGACGTTCAGGACCACGTTGACGTCGCCGATGCCGAGCGCCCGGGCGTGGGACGCGACCGCCTCAGGCAGGCCGTCGACGCTGAAGCGGGCGACGACGATCGAGATGACCTCGTTGGACCGGGCGACGGACGCGGCGACCTCGGGATCGCCGGCCTCCACGATCAGCACGTCGCAGTCCGCGTTGAGCGCCTCGGCGACTCGGTCGGCTGGCGGACAGATCACGTCGCCTGGCTCGCGTAGTTGCAAAGCGGCGCGAACGAAGGCCGCGTCGGCCTCCGCCCCGGCGCCCGGCAACCGGCGATAACCGATCCGCTTCCCCAGGCGTCCAAGACGCTGGCCGAGGGCAACGCAAAACGCCGTCTTGCCGGCGTTGGTGTCGGGAGACGTGACGAGCACGGTACTCATGGCTTCACACTCTTCGGGGGAGGTTCGGACATGGGGCTCACGGCACAAGGCTGGGACGACGCCGTTCGAACGTCCACTAGAACGTGTGGCTCAGCACGAGATCGGCGACGTGCAGGCGGTCGTTTGGGACGAGCACCTGGTACTTCGTCAACGCCATTCCGTGCGACCGGGAATCCATCGGCCAGATCTGAGCCGGAATGCCCTGGTTCTCGAAGACTTCCCGCCAGGCCTCGGCGATCCGGATATCCCGGGCGACCCTAATTTCGGCCCACACGTTCCCCTCCGGTCATGACGCCGCGCCCCGTCCAACTTGAGATGATAGCACAGGCGCCCGGGAGCGTAAAGTCCAAATCGGGCAACCGACCAGGACTCCTTCACACCACAGATGACAAAATACTCGGGTGGCGGTATAATTAGGAGCAACTTAGACCTGATCAACGACGAAGATCCGGACGAGTACGCCCCGTGCGCGGCACAGAGAGTCGGGGACGCTGAGAACCGACCCGGGCGGCGGCGCGGAATGGACCGGGGAGTTGCTACCCGAAAGGGCGCGACGCGCGAGCGACGCTCCGAGTAGGCGTCGCCGGCTATTCCGCCGTTACCGGGAAGCGCTTCTCTGGCCGATCTGGCCAGGCAGGCGGCTAGAGTGAGCTCTTCGTGAGCTACATGGGGTGGCACCGCGGGCCTCTCGCCCCCAAGTGGGACCGAGG
>JBOGTX010000366.1:0-6842 GCA_050695695.1 Chloroflexota bacterium | reverse complement strand
ACCATGATGTGGGGACGGAACGCGCCGGCCTATCAGGAGATCTCGCTTCGCGCCAGGAAGGGTTCGAACGAATACATTCTGGCGGTGATGGAGCGAGCGTATCCCGGATCCTGGCTGCCGACCGGAGAAGAGCAGATCCTCGGCTGCGCGGCGCCCTACTTTCGCCTGCTCTCGCGCAACAACGGCCGCAAGGATTACATCGAGACGATGAATCAGTGGGACCGAGTCTGGAAGTGGAATGCGCGGAAGATCGCTCCCGCGCTCAAGCTGGTGCCGCGCTTCCTGCTTGACCCCGACTTCCGCTACAAGCTGGAAACCCTCCGCAATGGCTACAACAAGGTGTGTTTCATCCGCGAGGTCATGGATCACCAGCGACTGATCTTCGAGGCGATCGAGCCGGGTCAGCCGGCGTAACACCGCGGGGAGGCCCGTCCACGCGGGACGGGCGGAGTCCCTCGAGAACCCGCTGAAGATCCTCCGGCAGCGGGGCCCGGGCCACCAGACAGGCTTCCGCGCCGGGTAGCTGGAAGCCGAGGTACTCGGCGTGCAGGAAGGGCCGCTCCAGGCCAAGGGTCGGCCGGCCCGGGCCGTAGGTCTGGTCGCCGACGATCGGATGTCCGATCGAGGCCAGATGGACTCTGATCTGGTGGGTGCGGCCGGTCTCGAGGGTCAAGCGCAGCAGAGTGTGCTCGGGAAAGCGCTCGACCACCCGGAACGCCGTTCGTGCCGCGCGCCCGCCGGGAACGATGCCCATCTTCTGGCGGTTGTTCGGCTCGCGACCGATCGGCGCCTCGATCGCGCCGCGGTCGGGCCCGACCGTCCCGTGGGTCAGCGCCAGGTACTCTTTGTGGATGGCGTGTTGCTTCATCTGCTCGATCAAGCCCTGGTACGCCCGATCGGTGCGCGCGACGACCATGAGTCCGGAGGTACCCTTATCCAGCCGGTGGACGATTCCCGGCCGCATCGCGTTTCCGACGGCGAAGCCCGGGTAGCGGGCCATCAAGGCGTTGGCGAGGGTGTCGGCGGGGTGGCCGGGGGCCGGATGGACGACCAGACCGGCTGGCTTGTTCAGGACCAGGACGTCCGGGCTCTCGAAAACGACGTCGAGCGCCATCGGCGTGGCGACGATTCCGGCCGGCTCCGGCGGCGGGACGACGATCCGGACGGTCTGGCCCGCGCGCAGGCGCTCACTGGAGCGGGCCGGGCGTCCATCGACCGTCACGTCGCCGACCTGGATCAGTCGCTGTGCGAAAGCCCGCGACCGATCCAGGAGATGATCGGCGACGAAGCGATCGAGGCGGAGCCCCCCGGCCGTCTCCCCGACGACCAGGCTTACCGGTGGATCCACCGGGTTCGCGTCCCGCGCGCCCGGAATGGCCGTGCCATCATCGCTCCGGCGACCGATCTTCTCATCGGAGCGCGTACGGTGGATCGGGGTGCTGGCCGTCGCGGGCTTTTTCGGTCGCTTCGCCGGTGAAGCTCAGGTAGACTGCCAGCAGGATCACCCCGACCACGAACGAGCTGTCGGCAAGGTTGAAGGAGGGCCAGCGGAGATTGCCGATCCCGACGTCGATGAAGTCGACGACGTGCCCCATCCGGACGCGATCGAGCAGGTTGCCGAGTGCGCCGCCGGCCATCATCCCGAAGATGACGGTGATCCACCAGGAGCGGTCGGCCACGTAGGAGCGGGCCAGTAACAGCACCGGCACCGCGACGATCGCGATGATCGTGAAGACGATCGTCCCATTCTGAAACATCCCGAACGCGGCGCCACTGTTCGTCGTGTAGCTCAGGCGCACCCAGTTGCCAATCACTTCGACGCTATGGACCGCGTCGGGCTGACCGATGGTCTGGGAGATAATCGCCTTGGTGATCTGGTCGAGCACGACGACGACGAGGCCGGCGGCCACGACTCCCGGCTCGATCCGCTTCCGGTCGGTGGGCAAGGGTGGAATAGGCAATCTCAATCGCTGCTCCGCTGCTCAGCGCGCGCGCCGCGCCATGGCTTGGGGACATTTGACGCAGGTCGTGGCGTACGGCAGCGCCTCCAGGCGCTCCGGCGGAATCGGCTGCCCGCAGGCTTCGCACATGCCGTAGGTGCCCCTCTCGAATCGTCGCAAGGCCTCTTCGACCTTGCCCAAGAGTCCGGTCAGGTGCGCTTCGAGCGCCAACGCCTTTTCCTCTTCGAAGGTGTCGGTGCCGGCGTCGGCCAGATGATTTCCGTAGTACGAATCGACGGTCGGTCGATACTCGGCAGGTCGCGCGGCGACCATCGTGATCTGGGATTGCAGGCGGTCTCGTTCTTCTTCGAGGCGGAGTTTCAACGCATCCAACGATGGCATGATTGGACTCCTTCGTCTGGCGTCGTTGCCATTGCTCAGAATTGTAGCGTGCGCGACCACCATCCGCAAGGAAAGGGGGCATCCGTTCCCAATCGAGCACCGGCGACGGGGAACTTCAACGTCAGAGGAATCGGGAGGCGTGTCCGCGATCGCGGTCGGCGGCTCGATCGCGGCGGGCGATTGGACGGCTCAGCGCAGCCGCGGCTCGTCGGGGCCGTCCGCCTCGTCGCTTGAGGGTACGGCCGCCAGCTCACGTACTTTGCTGTCGACGACCCAGCTCGCATAGCCAGTGACCGCGACGGCGATGAGCGCGTAGACCAGGTAGGAGATGCGGATCGCGTCGATGTACTGGAGGAAAGCGCCAGCAAAGGGCACCAGGAACAGCGGAACCGCGCCGAGCGAGGCGGCAATCACCGCCAACAGCCACTTCGTGGACAACGAGAACTCCTTCTCACTGATCGGACCGATCAACAGCGCGGGGACCGCGAAAGCCATGACGAAGGCAAGTGCCTGGAAACCCACGAGATGCTACCTCACTTTTCTTGGCGATCTTCTTTGTCACCGGCCAGCGCGCGCCGATCGGGACATTAGATCCGCGAACGACCTTGTCCCACCGTCGGATTAGCCTCGCCTGCGGCTCGCGCTCGGCGGCGTCGCTCGCCCGGGGTGTGGCGGCTGATCCGCCGCTCGGCCATTGCCCCGCATTTCCAGGACCAGCGACGCGTCAAAAGAGCCAGGGCGCCGCCCTTCCATGAGCCAGCCGTCCGAGGGCGCGGCAAGTTTACCATAAGCATCAATGATCGGTCAACCCATCCCCCACCGGTCATCGGGTTCGACGACGCCTGATGGCCAGCCCCAACCCAGAAAATTGACTCGAAAACGCAAGCGTTGTAATATTATCTTGCATTCGTGAAAGCGAGCAGAGTCATGAATCTAGGGCACAATGTAGGCCAGTTGGCCGCGGCGCTTCGCGACGACGCGGAGCTCATCGAGGCCTGGCTCCATAATCGCAGTCCCCGCACCCAGACCGCCTATCGCCGTGATGTTACTGGCTTTCTCGCCCACCTGGGGAAGAAGCTTTCCGAGGTTACCCTCGACGACATCCAGAATTACGCGGACGCGATCGGTCACCTCGCGGCGACCACGCGCGCCCGGACCTTCAGCGCCATCAAGTCTCTCCTGACTTTTGGCTTCCGACTCGGGGTGCTCCCGGTCGACGTTGGGCACCTGTTTCACCTTCCCCTGGTCAAAAACAACCTATCCGACCGGATCCTTTCCGAGGACGACGTCCGTGGAATCATCGCCGCGGAGTCGAATTATCGCAATCGGGCGCTCGTGCGGTTACTTTACGTGGCCGGTCTTCGCGTCTCGGAAGTCTGCTACCTGACCTGGCGTGACCTCCGATCGCGCGGTAAGGCTGGCGAGATCGTCGTCGCCCCCGGAACGCCCGAGGAGCGGGTCGTGCTCCTGTCGCGGGCGACCTGGCAAGAGGTCATGTCGCTCCGCGAGCAATCGGATCCGGGTCCGAGCGCTGGCGAACCGGTCTTTCGGTCTCAAAAAGGCGGGCATCTCCACGCGTCGTCGGTCTGGCGAATCGTGCGTGCCGCCGCCCGTCGAGCCGGTGTCGATCTGCCGGTGTCACCACACTGGCTTCGCCATTCTCACGCCGTCCATGCGCTCGATCAGGGCGCGCCGTTACTTCTCGTGCAGGCGACGCTCGGTCACCGCTCGATTGCGACAACCGAGCGTTATCTGCGCCGGCGTCCTTCCGGCAGCAGCGCGCGATATCTGGAGGTGTGAGGTGTCGGCCGCGAGCGATTCGATGCCGTGGCGGGATCCAGAGCCAGCTCGCCAGCGTAAGACACATCGGCACATCGCCAGCGAGGAGGTGATTTGGGCGTCACCGGGTTAGGCGATCAATCATCGCGCGTCCCGTCGACCTCGACCGGCCACGTTGGCCACAGCTCCAGCCAGGCTGGACCCGCGAGCGACCAGCCAGGAGGCTTCGACGGAGATAGCGGTGCGTGGAGCACAAGTGAGTGTTAAATATGACATGGGCTGAGCGCGTCGGTGATCTAGCGACCAGGTTGATCATGGTCGTTCTCATGACGCTGAGAATTATCACCGAGCTCATCCGCCTCTTCTTCGTGATGCTCGATAGCTTCATCATGGATCTCGGTGGACGGAGCGAGACTGGCCTGAGGGGTCTGGATGCCTCGGCGCGAACCTGGGTGAAGCTTCCCGGCATGGTCCTGCTGGGCATCGCCTTCGTGGTTCTTCAACTGATCGCGATTTTCACGGTGTTCTTCCGCCAGGCCTCGACCAAGGTCAATGACTTCGTCATTGGGCTCGCCGAGGGCGAGGAGCGGATCCTGGGGCTTCCGGCCGCCCAGGTGGCGCCGATGCCAATGGGCGCGGGCGCCGGTGGGGTCACCTCGACGGCGGCGCCGCAAATCGCCGGTGGGGCGAATGGGCCAACTCCGCCAGCCCCGCCCGCCAAGGCACCGTAACTTCATCGTCATCCGAAGCAGGAGCGGCACGACCGCGAGGGTGAGGGGCGACGGCCTCTCACCCTCGCGGTACATTCCGGCCCGGCAAACCGTGATTCGAGCAACGCTGAGGTGGAGGGCAACGCGGATGCACCATCAAGCCCAAAGCGTGTCCGAGGCAGCGGCTGGCGTTGGGGTCGCCGTGCGGCAGACTCGCCGGGAGATTCGCCAGTTGATCTGGCAAACGGTTCTGGTGGCCAGCGGTCTCTGGAAAACGGCGACGGCGTGTGCCGTGGAATTCGCCGCCGGATTAGCCGAAGCCCTTGAGTATGGAACGCGGCCCATCCCCAACGCGGAGGACGGACGATGGAATCGCGACATCGTCTGGAATCTCCGATCCCGGCTCGGGCGCGCTGCCCGACGCTGTGAGCCAATCGCGAGAGGCTGGCAGCGTCGAGCGACGCGCCTCGATCAACACGCGCTGGATCGGCGGCTGGCCGACGACGACGCTCGCGATCGGGCCGTGATCCCCGCGCGTGTCCCCGCTGACGATCGGTCGTCCGGCGAAGCCTGACCAGATCGTTGACCTTCCTGCTGGTCGGACCTACAATCGCGATGGGCGACCAAGCGCCAGAGACGGAACGCCGGCCAGCCATGATCCCCCCCGAGATGACCGGGCGGCCGGAGCGTATCGTCGTCCCGCTAAAGCAGAGGAGGAGAGGAATGGATTTAGCGAACTTTCCAGTCGACGGCCTGCTGGCCGGAAGCACGGCGCTGGTGACCGGCGGTGGTCGGGGAATTGGCCGAGCGACGGCCCTCTACCTGGCGCGGGCCGGGGCCGATGTCGGCATCTCAGACCTGGATCGGGCGAGCGCCGAGCGCGTCGCGGGCGAAGTCCGAAGCCTCGGCCGACGCGCGGTCGCCGTCGGGGGCGACGTGGGGAAGGATGCGGACCGGCGCGAGATGGTCGCGACCACCGAGCGCGAGCTGGGGCCAGTCGACGTCCTGGTCAACAACGCCGGCATCATGCAGGTCGTCGACCTTTTCGAGCTATCCGAGGCCGACTGGGACCGCATGGTGGGGATCAACGCCAAGGCGGTCTTCTTCCTGAGCCAGCTCGTGCTCAAGGGGATGGTCGAGCGCAAGCGGGGCGCGATCGTCAGTCTGGCTTCGGCCGCCGGCAAGGCCGCGAGCGGAGTCAAGTACCTGCACTACAACGTCGCGAAGGCCGCGGTCATCGCCATGACCAAGACGATGTCCCAGGCAGTCTCCGGCGCCGGCGTGCGGGTCAACTGCGTCTGCCCGGGCATCATCGACACCGACATGTGGACCCTGATCGACCGTGAGCAAGGTCAAAAGATGATGGGCCTCCAGGAGCGCGAGTGGATGAACCAGCGCCTGGCCTCGGTGCCGATGGGGCGGGCGGGAAGCCCGGAGGACGTCGCGCGCGTCATCCTCTTCCTCGCCTCGCCGCTCGCCGGCTACATGTCCGGCCAGGCGGTCAACATCACCGGCGGCTGGATCACCTACTGAGAAGGTCCAGCAGCTCCGGCACGACCCAGAGCGGCTTTTCGCCACGGGCCAGCCGCGAGACGTTCGCGTAGGCGTTGCCGAAGCGACGCGGCCAGCTATCCCAGGTTGGACCGGCGACGTGCGGCGTCACCAGCACGCGCGGGTGATGCAGCAGCGGATGGTCGGCGGGTGGTGGCTCCTGGCGTAGCGTGTCGAGCGCCGCGCCCAGGAGCCGCCCCTCGTCCAGCGCGGCTTGGAGCGCTGCCTCGTCGACCAGTCCGCCGCGCGCGGCGTTGACCAGAATCGCGGTCGGCTTCACCAGCGCCAGCCGCGCCGCGTCGACCAGGCCCTCGGTCTCCGGCAAGAGCGGCGTGTGGAGGGTCAGGACGTCGGTGCGCCGAAAAACCTCGTCGAGCGGCAGGAAGGTCAGGCCAAGCTCGGCCTCCTCGGCGGGCGAGCGGCGGAACACGTCGAAGTAGATCAGGTCGGCCGACCAGCC
>JBOGTX010000365.1:0-6284 GCA_050695695.1 Chloroflexota bacterium | reverse complement strand
GGCACGCTCCCCGTCACCGCCGCCCTGGAGAAGCTCCCGGAAAAGATACCAGTCGTCCCGGCGCATCAGGTCCTCGGCGATCCCCTCGAATTGGAAGAGTAACCGGTACCAGCCCTTCTGGAGATCCTCGAGGGTCGGCCGACCGGCGGCGCCCGGGCACCCGACCGAGAGGGCCACCAGGTGATCGACCCGATCGGGAAACAGCGCGGCGACGAGCCAGGCGACCGCCGCTCCCCAGTCGTGTCCCACGACGTGGGCGCGCCGAATCTCCAGCGCGTCCAGCAGCGCCACCACGTCTCGAACGATCAGCGGCAGCGCGTAGTCGGCGACGTTCGGCGGGCGCTCGGTCTTGCCTCGGCCGCGCAGGTCGGGAGCGATCGCCCGGAACCCGGCGCCGGTCAGCGCGTCGATCTGCCGTCTCCACAGCTCCGACGTGTCTGGAAAGCCGTGGAGCAGGACCACCGGCATCCCCTGGCCGGCGTCGAGGACGTGGTGCTGGATTCCGTTGAGCTGGAGCGTTCGTGCTTCGACCGGACGGGAGCCAGGCGTTGCAGCGGTCATGGCGAGCCCTCCTGGCCGGTTGGCATCGGGCCAAAGTCTCGCGCCATCAGCTCCAGCCGCTTCAGAACGGGAGGGGGAAGCACGCCCGGCGCGGCGAGCGCGGCCGGAAACGCCGCCGCGAGCAGGCGCGCGTACGGTGGCAACGAAAGAACCGTCCGCAGCAAGGCGAGCGATTCCGGCGGAACGTCTGGCGCGCGGGTGTAGGCAAGGGTCGCCCGGTAGAACGGCAGCATCGCTTCGTCGCGCGCGCGCTGGAACTCCGCCAGACTACTCTCCCACTCGGCGCCAGCGAGCACCGCAGCCAGCGTCCCCTCGAGCAAGAGCGCCTGGGAGATCGCGTCGCCCATGCCAAGGCCGGTGCTCGGATCTTTGCAATACGCGGCGTCGCCGGTCAGCACCCAGCCCGGACCGTACGGCTTGCGGAAATAGTTGTCGACCCCGCGCGTGCCCAGCGCGCTTCCTTCTAACGTCGCCCCCGCCAGACGCCTGGCCATGCCGGGGAACCTCTTGAACCGCTCGACGAGCACCGCGGCCGGCGCCCGCCGAAACTCCTCGAAGTCCCTGGGCTGCGCTTCGATCGCCAGGCAGTCGACGCCGGGCTCCATCGGGAAGATGAAGCCCATGTGCTCGTCCTGGAAAAACAGCTCGACCGCCGGCTCGCCCAGCGGCTCCACGTCGTGGAAATAGCCGTAATAGCCCGGTCGTAGACCTACAACGGCCTCGTAGGTCGGTGCCTGGACCCACTGGGCAATCTGGGAGTGCTTGCCGTCGGCGCCGACGACGACCCGGGCGCGGATCTCGCGAGGGACGTCGCCGGCCCGGTGCGCGACGATCCCGACGACCCTCCCGTCCTCTTCGATCAAGCGCTCGGCGCGGGTGCGGTCGTGGAACTCGACGCCGCCCCGGCGGACCGCATGCTCGGCGACGATCGCGTCGAAGCGGTCGCGGCGTGGCGCCAGGCCATAGGCGTCCGCCGGGCCGACCGGCCCCTCGAACAGGCAGTCCTCGAAATACGTGCGCATGCGGGTGATCCGACGCAGGCCGGTCGATTCGACGTCCTCCAAGAGGCCGATCTGCTGGAGCAGCGCGACCGCGGGGGGACTCATATAGTGGGTCGAGAGCGTATCGCTCGGAAACTGGTCACGATCGATCAACAGCACTCGGTGACCGCGGTGGCCGAGCAGAAGGGCGAGACTCGCGCCGGCGACCCGTCCGCCCACGATCACCACGTCGTACGCGTCACGGCGGATCCGATCCGGTGCCGCCGTCACCTCGGAGGACCGCGCGCTCCCATCAGGTCGGGCTTCCCCTGGCATGTCGCCCCCGGCGTTCGTGCCCCGATTGCTTCCGGGCAAAGTGGGATCGCCGGTCTTAGCCTACCACAACGACCGCCGAGGCGCCACGCCGCGCGTCATAGGGTAGAACGCGGAATCGTCAGAGAGCAAGCGACACTGCCGTCCATCCCCTATTCCCCAATCCCCATCCGGCGGCTATACTGACCGCGGAGGGTGCGATGGGCTCAGAAGTCCCGCGAATCACCGAGGTCCACACGATTGGACTCAAGCGAAACCCCGCCGCGAGCATCACGTCCCAACGCAACACCGACACGCTGGTCGAGGTCTCGACCGATGCCGGTCTGGTCGGCCGAGGAAGCTGCTACACCTCGCAGGCGCTGGTCGACGCCGCGCTTGGCTTGCTCCACGACCAATTGATTGGCGAGATCGCGATCGAGCCGGAGCGGGTCTCGGAAAAGCTGCACCAGATGACCTACTGGACGGGTCGGGGGGGCAGTGTGACCCACGCGATCAGCGGGGTCGACATCGCGCTTTGGGACATTCTCGGCCAATGTACTGGCCAGCCGATCGGGCGCTTGCTGGGTGGCCGTTACAAGGAGAAGATCAAGCCCTACGGGTCGCTGATCTTCGCCGAGCCGGGCAGGCTGCGGGAGATTCTGCTGGCCGCGAAGGCCCGCGGCTTTCGCGCCTTCAAGCTGGGCTGGGGGCCATTTGGCCGGCGGAACGACGCCTACGACGAGCTGCTGGTCAAGACAGCGCGCGAGACCGTCGGCGACGACTGCGATCTGATGGTCGACCCCGGCGGATCGGTCCAGTTCTGGCCGCACGGCCTGAAGTGGGCGCTCCGGACGGCGGAGATGCTGGCCAGCTACGGGGTAGTCTGGTTCGAAGAGGCCCTGCCGCCGGACGATCTGGAAGGCTACCGCGAGCTCCGTCGGGGCGCGCGACTCTTCATCAGCGCCGGCGAAGTCCTGACCCGGCGCCAGAGCTTTCGCCCCTGGCTGGAGAGCGGCGCGGTCGACGTGATCCAGCCGGACGTGACGAAAGTCGGCGGGCTGTCCGAAGGGCGACGGATCGGCTGGCTGGCCCAGGACCACAACGTCCTGCTCGTCCCCCACGGCTTCAACACCGCCGTCGGCGTCGCGGCCGACCTCCAGCTCGTCTCGGCGCTGCCCAACACCCGGTGGGTCGAATACATCACGCCCTCGCCGCAGGTCGACGACATCCTGGCCACGCCCTTCGCCCTCGACGACGAGGGGATGCTGGCGATCCCCGATGGCCCCGGCCTCGGGATCGAGCTCGATCCCGACAAGATCGCCGCGTTGGCGATCCGGGAGTGAGGCCACGCCAGCCCAAGCAATACGTTCAAAGGAAGGAGCGCTCGCATGCCAGCCGATTCAGCATACGTGACCCGTCGCTACACCTATGATCCGACCTGGGGAGCGTTGCCGGAGGGTCTCGCCGACTGGGCTTACGTCCCGGCCGTCGCGGTCGATTCCGAGGACCGAGTATACGTCAACCAGCGCGGCGCGCCATCGATCATCGTCTACAGCCGGACCGGCGAGCTGCTGGCGACCTGGGGTGATCAGTTCGCCAAGGGCGCGCACGGTCTCCAGCTTCGCCGGGAAGCGGATGGCGAATACCTCTACTTTACCGACGTGGCGCGCCATTGCGTCGTCAAGACCACCCTGGAGGGCCGCGAGCTCTGGACGCTTGGCGAGCCGGGACGGGTTGGCGCGCCGGGTGAGCCGTTCAACCGGCCGACCAGCGTCGCGTTCACTCCCGAGGGCGACTTCTACGTCTCCGATGGCTACGGCAATCGGCGGGTCCATCATTTCGATGCTCAGCTCAAGCTGATCCGCTCCTGGGGCGAAGAGGGCACTGGCCCCGGCCAGTTCAGCCTGGTCCACCACGTCTGGTTCGATACGCGGGGCGGCAAACGCCGGCTCTGGGTGTGCGATCGACAGAACAACCGGATTCAGATCTTCACGCCCGAGGGCGAGTTCATCGAAGAGAAGACCGACCTGCGCCGCCCGAATAACACCTGGGTCGACTCCGCCGGTTTCCTCTACGTCGCCGAGCTGGACGCCGGCCTGACGATCTTCGATCCGAACGACCGGGTCGTCCAGAAGGTCGCCGGTGGCCCGCCGCGCGAGCCGGGGACGATCTGGAAGCCCCACGGCATCTGGGGCGATTCCCACGGCGCGCTCTACGTCGCCGAGGTCGAGGACGGCCACCGAATCCAAAAGTTTAATCGAGGAAACTAACACCCCGAGGTGAATCGCCCATGCGCATTCTCGTCACCGACCGCCAGAGCAAGCTCGGCAAGGCGCTGACCCAGGAACTGGCCCGGCAGCACGACGTTCGGACGCTCGATCTGACCGGGTCGAGCGCGACTTTCGTCGGCGACCCGCGGGATCGGGACGTCGCCGCGCGAGCGACCGCCGACGTCGACGCGATCGTTCACCTGGCGCCGCTCACCCTCGAGGGCGCTTCCCCGGTCGACGTTCTGGACGCCGCGACCCGTGGCACCTACAACCTGATCACCACCGCCGCGAAGGCGTCGCGCTTCGTGCTGATCAGCACCCTGCGCCTGCTCGAAGCCTATCCGATGGCATGGCGGGTGACCGAGCAGTGGGCCCCGCGCCCGACGACCGGGGTCGCGGACCTCGCGCCCTTCCTGGCCGAGCTGACCACCCGCGAGGTGGCGAGGGTGGCGCCGCTCAAGGCGATCGCCCTCCGACTGGGCGAAGTCGTCGACGACGCCGACGTGGCCGGCCGTCGCGCCGATCCGCGCTGGCTGCACGTCGAGGACGCGGTCCAGGCGGTCGAGCGCGCGCTTGCCTACGACGAGCCATCGCCGGTCCACGCCGAGCCGGTCTTCGAGCCGCCCCGTCACGGCTGGTGGGTCTTCCACATCCCGGGCGGAGGGCCGCGCACTCGCTTTCCACTGGCACTGGCCGGCCAGCCGCCCTTCGGTTACCAGCCGAAGCACGACCTCAGCTCGGCGGTCTCGCTGCCCTTGCCCGAGCCGACCGAGCGCCGGATCCAACGGTTATCGGACCGGGCCGGGGGCGCGGCACGCAAGGTGGTGATCTACGGCGCCGGCGGACCGCTCGCCGCGGTCACGACCGAAGCGCTGGCCCACGACCACGTCCTTCGGCTGACCGACGTTCGGCCAATGGAACAGATCGTCGCGGATCACAAGCCGCAGTCCGAGGGCGCGCCCTTTCCCCGCGTGCTCGGGGCGCCCCACGAGTCGCGAGTGGTCGACGTCGCTAACACCGAGGAGGTTATCGAAGCGGCGCGGGGCATGGACGCGATCATCAACTGCACCGTGGTGCGGCCGGATCCGGTCCAGGCGTTTCGGGTCAACACCCTCGGCGCCTACAACGTGATGCGGGCCGCGGTCACCTGTGGCATCCGTCGGGTGGTCCACACCGGCCCGCAGCAAGTCACGCTGCCGTACCCGGCCGGCTACTGGTACGACTTCAACCTGTCGTCCGACGTTCCCTCGCGCCCCGGCGCCCACCTTTACATCCTGACCAAGTTCCTGGGGCAAGAGATCTGCCGGATCTTCGCCGAGGAGTACGACCTCGAAGTGCCGACCCTGCTCTTTTCGAGCTTCGTCAACCCGAGCAATCCCGCGCCTGAGCCGATGGGCGCGTTCGCCTTCTCGATCTCCTGGGAAGACTCGGGCCAGGCGATGCGCCAGGCGCTCCGGGCGCCGTCGTTCCCCCGGCCGTTCGAGGCCATGCACATCGTCGCCGACCTGCCTCACGGCAAGTACGACAACGCGAAGGCCAAGGCGCTCCTGAAATGGCAGCCGCGCGATCGACTCGAGGCGCACTGGCGGCGCGCTTCAATCGAGTAGAGTCGGAACGTGACCGATACGACGTACATTGCCCTGCTTCGTGGGATCAATGTCGGCGGGCATAACGTCAAGATGGCTGACCTGCGCGAGCGTTTTGGCGAGCTGGGGTTTGATCGCGTGCGGACCTACATTCAGACCGGCAACGTGTTCTTTGACAGCGCTGAAACCAATCAGCAAACCCTACGGACAATGATCGAGCGCCAGCTGCGGGCGGCCCTGGGATATGAGGTCGCCACCTGCGTGCGCACGGCCGAACACCTGGAACACGTTCTCAGCCTCGATCCCTTCAACGGCATACCGGTGACCCCGGACGTTCGTCTGGCGGTAAGCTTCCTGGCCGAACCCACCGCTATCACGCTGCCGCTTCCCCATCGGACGCCGGATGGCGCGTTCGAGCTCGTCGGAATGACCCCCACCGAGTTGTTCGTGGTGTGGCATCTCCAGGACGGGCGGCCCGGCAAGTCCTACAGCCTTCTGGAAAAACAGGTCTCAGTCCCGGCGACGACCCGGTTTTGGCATACCACGGCGAAAATCCTCGCGGCCGCCAAGAATTT
>JBOGTX010000364.1:0-8970 GCA_050695695.1 Chloroflexota bacterium | reverse complement strand
AGGCATGCGTTCACGGCTGACCCAGACGACGTCGGGCGCCACCGCGTCGTCCTCGGCGAAGATCACGCCGGGTGCCTCGACCGTCCGACCAGCCTGCTCTCGTTCGTCCCAGGTATCGAGGGCCCGGAACAGACGTCCACACGCGAATTGATGGCGCCAGTGGGGCGTTGGCCCATTGGTCGGCGGTTCAGCGGGTGACATTTGTCATCGCCACGACTGGATGGCCGTCACTATCGAGGCGATCGTCGGTCCCGTAGTCTTGGAACACGAACCAAGAACACAGAGGTGATACGCATGAACCCCGCCCGATCCAGCGCGAACCAGGCGCCCGATGGAGCCCCGTTCGATCAAGTCAGCCAACACCCGATGGCTGATTCTCGTCAGTCGTGGAGGGCGCCTGGGCGATTGATCCGGGCGCTGGTCGCGATCGTCGGCATCCTTGGGACCGGGGCGCTGGTCGTCTATTACTCCGCGCCGTTCTGGATGTTCCCGCTTCCGCCGGACAATGCGACCGCCGCCCAGGTGGTGACGTTCGGCGCGCGATACCACGACGTCATTCTCCTGGACACCTGGCTGCAGGCGATCGGCGCGCTGCTTTCGGTCGTCTTTGCCCTGGCGCTCGTCCACCTGGCCGGGGCTGAAGACCGGTTCGCCGGTCGGCTGACCTTGCTGGTGGGTGGGGCCGTCCTGATCCTGGCGCTGGTCGAAGGCGCCTTCGCGCTCGGCGCCTTGCAGGCCGGAGCGAATGGCCACCCGGAGGCCGCGCTCACCTGCCTCGACGTGTACAGGGTGTTCGTCCACGTTTTCCTGATCGCTCCGTCGCTCTTCCTGGTGATGGGGATCGCCTTGCTGGATACCCGCCTGCTCCCACCCGCCTTCAGCTACCTGGCGGTCGGGCTGGGCATTGTCTTCCAGGTCCTGGGGGTCGCCGGCCTCTTCAGCAGTGCTGCCTTGCTCGCCGTCATCGTCGTGCTGAAGGCCCAGGACTTCTGGACCGTCGCCGCCGCGGTCGCGCTGGTCGTCCGGAGCGGCGACGCCCGGCCAGCCACTCGAATCTGACGATCGGCCGAACGAGCACCGGAGTGGTACTTCAGCAAAGGAGATGTCGCCATGAAGGTTTCCCGTCGCGCGCTGCTCAAGCTCGGCGTTCTGGGGGGCGCGGCCGTGGTGCTACCGGTGGCCCCGACGGTCGCGAGCTTCGGCAAGGACCAGCCGGCGCCGAGCCCGCGGGTTCCCCAATTCGCGCTGCCGCTCGCCATCCCGCCGGTGATCCGTCCAGCTCGGAGCACCGCGACCACGGACTTCTACGAGGTCACCCAGCGGGAAGCGCGGGTCGAGATCATTCCCGGGCTGAAGACGACGATCTGGGGCTACAACGGAATGTTCCCAGGTCCCACGTTCCGGGTGCGCCGGGGGCGCGAGATCGTCGTCAAGCAGACCAATCTGCTGCCGGACGGCGTCGTCGTCCACCAGCACGGCGGCGTCACCCCGCCCGATTCCGACGGCTATCCGACCGACCTGATCCCGCCGGGCGGCAGCCGTGAGTACGTGTATCCGAATGGCCACCGCGCGGCGACGATGTGGTACCACGACCACGCGATGGGCACCACCGGCTTTCACAACTACCTGGGTCTGGCCGGCTTCTACATCGTCGACGACGAGGCTGACGACCGCCTGCCCTTACCCAGGGGGCGGTACGACGTTCCGCTGCTGATCCAGGACCGTCGATTCGCCGCCGATGGCTCGCTCGTCTTCGATCCCCTCGGCCACATCGGCGTGATCGACGGCGACGTTCTGCTGGTCAACGGCGTCCCCTGGCCACGCTTCGAGGTGGCGAACCGGAAATATCGCTTTCGGATCCTGAATGGCTCCAACTCCACCATCTTCAAGCTGAGGCTCAGCTCGGGCCAGCCGCTCACCCAGATCGCGACCGGCGGCGGCTTGCTGCCCGCCCCGGTCGAAAGCCCGGCTATCCCGCTGGCCATGGCGGAGCGAGTCGAGGTCGTGATCGACTTCTCGCGGTATCCGATCGGCTCTCAGGTGACGCTCCAGAACCTCGACGGCGACGGCCGGCTGGGGCAGATCATGCGCTTCGACGTCGCGCGCGAAGAGCCGGACGACAGCGCGGTTCCGACCACCCTCCGTCCAATCGAGCAGATCCCGGCGGTGGCCGCGGCCCACACCCGCGAGTGGGTCTTCGGCCCGCGGGTCACCTTGAGCGCCGTGCCACCGGTGGAATGGGTCATCAACGGGCGGGAGTTCGATCCCAACCGGATCGACGCGACGCCTCGCCTGGGCGAGGTCGAGATCTGGCAGATCAAGAACGCGACGGCACTGAAAATCGGCGGGATGGATCACCCGGTCCACATCCACCTGGTCAGCTTCCAGATCCTCGACCGCAACGGGATCAAGCCCGCGCCGTACGAAACGGGCTGGAAAGACACCATCCTGGTCCCGAAGGGCGAGGAAGCCCGGGTGATCGCGCGCTTCGAGGGTTACCGGGGCAAGTACATCATGCACTGCCACAACCTCGAGCACGAGGATGCCGCGATGATGACGAATTTCGAGGTCGTGTAGGAGGCCTGGGATGAATGTGATACAACTACGGATGGAAGCGTTGGTGGCCGGCGTTCCGGCGGATCCTCACGCGGCGATCGACAACGGCGCGATGCCCGGGATGGCGCGCCAGGCGGGAAGCGGGTTCCTGGCCGGAGTGGCGCCGGACCACGCCGCGGCGCTCCTGGCGCCGCTGTTTCTGCCGCTGGCGATCTGGATGTTCCTGAGTATCGTCGAGCTCGCGGCGAAGGCCGATCTGCCGGGCGCCCGGCGCTGTCAGCGCGGGCTGGAGGCCGCGTCGCCGCTCACCCGGACGACCGCGTTCCTTTTGGCGCTCGCCGGAGCCATTCACGTGGCGCTGGTTCCGGGGCACCTGGGCGAGGATGGTAGCCTCGCGGTTCTGTTCGCGCTGAACGGCATCACCTTCGTCGGCGTCGGGATCGCGGCGTTCGTCTGGCGGCGGTGGCGCCCGGTCGCCGCCGTCCTGCTCGCGGCCACCCTCGCGGCGTACCTGTATTATTTGGGAAGCGGCCGCGAGGATCTCGATCTGGTCGGCACAGTGACCTATCTGGTGGAGCTCGTCACGCTCGGTCTGGTGTGGATTCCGCGCGGGCCGGGCCTCGATCTGGAGCCAGAGAGCGCCGACCAGACCGATCGGGGCCGCGTGGAAAGTGCCGCTTAGCGCGACGGCGGCCTCGGCGCTGGCAAGCAGACGTGATCTCCGGCGGGACAACCGAGGGTACCGAGAGGGGACGATGGACGAGCGTGACGATTCCGCGATCCGATCGACGGGAGACATTCGCATCACGCGTCTGCTGCAAGCGGTGTCGATCATCTGGCTGCCGGTTCTCGGCCCGTCCGCGGGCGCGTTGCTCCAGTCAGGCCCGTCCTTCAGAGCGCTCGCTTCCCTCGCCGTCGTGGCGCTCTACATCGTGACCTACCTCTTGATCGTCTACCAGTGCGGACCGCGAGGCAGCTTCCTCGGGTCTCGGGCCGCATCGTCTGACCTGCCTTCGACGCAGCGAGACCGGGCCCCGCTGAATCGCTGGCTCCCAATTGGTCTATTGGTCGCGATCGACGTGGTCCTGATCCCAGCAGACGGAAGCCCGTGGCTCAGTCTGATTATCTTTACCTGCGTTGCCATGGCTTTCCGGCTGAAAGCGCGCGAAGCGGCCTGGGCCCTCCCGGCGATGGCACCGCTGGCGATCGCGCTCGGCATCGCGGCACGCGCGTCGGCTCAGGACATCGGTCAAGCGTGCATGATCGGCTTGAGTGTCGGGGTGGGCGTTACCAGCGCGTTCTACGCGTTCGCCACCATGCGCGAGCTTCGGGTCGCCCGTGGCGAGTTGGCGCGCCTGGCGGTGGCCGAGGAGCGCCTGCGCTTCGCCCGTGACCTGCACGATCTGCTCGGCCACAGCCTCTCGCTGGTCGCGCTCAAGACCGAGCTGGCCGGCCGACTGATCGATCACGCGCCCGACCGTGCGGTGGACGAGCTGCGCGACGTGGAAAGCGTTGCCCGGACGGCGCTGCGCGAGGTACGCGAGGCGGTGGCCGGCTATCGGCAGCCGACGCTGGCGAGCGAAATGGCCGCCGCCGCGGAGATTCTGGCCGCGGCCGGCATCGCCTTCCGGTCGGAGGGCGAGCCGGGCTCGCCACCGCCGCGCGTCGAGGCCGCCCTCGCCTGGACGCTCCGGGAGGGCGTCACCAACGTGATTCGCCACAGCCGCGCGCGTTCCTGCACGGTGCGCTTCACCCACGAAGCCGACCGAATCGCCATCGCGGTCGTCGACGACGGGCAAGGCGCTCCCGTTGATGCCGCGCACCCCTCGCTCGCGGCGGTTGGTGGACGAAGCGGGCTCGCCGGACTGACCGAGCGCGTCGCCGCGATTGGTGGCACGATCGACTCCGGACCGCTTCCGACCAGCGGGTTCCGCCTGCTGGCAACCGTGCCGACCGCGTCGACGTGGGCGGATGGGGAAGCGGCGCCGCGGTCCGAGATCACGTCAATCGTCGTGGGCGAGAGCTCATGATCCGCGTCTTGCTTGCCGAGGACCAGGCGATGACCCGGGGCGCCCTGGCCGCTCTGCTGGGCCTGGCCGGGGACATCGAGGTCGTCGCCCAGGTGGGCCGGGGCGACGAGGTCGTGCCGGCCGCCGTTTCGTCCCGGCCGGACGTCGCGCTGCTGGACATCGAGATGCCCGGCGGCGACGGCTTGTCCGCCGCGGCGGCGCTTCGGCGGCAGCTTCCGGCCTGCCGGGTGATGATCCTGACGACCTTTGGTCGGCCGGGCTACCTGCGGCGTGCCATGGAGAGCGGGGTGGTCGGATTCCTGGTGAAGGACGCGCCGGCCAGCGAGCTGGCGACCGCGGTGCGCCGGGCCCTGGCCGGCGAGCGGGTGATCGATCCGGCGCTCGCCTCGGCGGCGCTCAGCGAGGGCAACAATCCGCTGACCGAGCGGGAGCGCGAGGTGCTGGCCGCGGCGGCCCCGGGCGCGAGTATCGCCGAGATCGCCGATCGATTGGCGCTGTCCGAGGGCACCGTCCGCAACTACCTGTCGACGGCGATCCAGAAGCTCGGCGTGCGCAACCGCATCGAGGCCGCGCATCTGGCAGAGGAGAAGGGCTGGCTGTAAGAACGATGCCAATGCACGCGCGCTGGAGAGCGGGCCTGCTCTTTCTGGGGCTTTTCTTCCTGACCGGCTGCGGCCTCCAGCAGCTTCGTGGCGTCGATCCGAGCGCGGTGCCGACCGCCCTCGCCAGCACCGGCGCCCAGCAGGTGGCCGTCCGCCAGTACATCCAGGACGTTGCCACCGGGCAGTACGCTGCCGCCTGGAAGATGCTGACGCCCGAGCGCCAGCGCCGGCAATCGGTCGATCGATTCGCCGATCTGTGGCGCGGGCGCGGCCAGGTCTTGTGGGGCACTGGTGATCTCTTCCTCTGGCCGGCGGCGATCGACGAGGTACGCGCTCGGTTCTGGGTCCAGCACGCGAACGGCGGTGGCATTGAGACGTTCGCTTTCCACCTTGATCCGGTCGCGGGCGAGTGGCGCATCGCCGACGAGCAGGAGTTCCGTCTCCAGGCCGACACGAACCCACGCGCACTGACGGCGTCGCCCAGCGATTTCGCGCGTGCGCTGGTCCGGAACGTCTACGGGCCGATCTATCTTCCGACCTTCCGCATGCTCGACGACGAGCCGTACGAAGGCGGTCGGATCGTCGTCTTCCGTTTCCTGGACCCGCTGATCGGGCCGAAGGAGGAGGGGCCGCATCCAACCGCGATGCTGCTCTACCTCCGGCCCGAGAACGGTGGCTGGGGGATGTACGGCGGTGGTGCTATCGGCACGCTGGCCGAGCCAGTTCTGGGGGCAGTGGTTTGCGCCTGGACCTGGATCCACCTGGCCGGCTGGGAGCCGCGGAATCTCCCGCGGACGGCTGCATTTTACTGCACTGTCGGAGATCCGCGCGTCGCGGCGGTCGAGATCAAGCGCGTCGACGGCGGCGTGCAGCGGGCGCGAGTAAATGGTCGCCAGGCGGTCGTCTTTCCCTACGTCTGGGATAGCCCAACGAAACTCTGGCCAGCCCAGCTCCCGACGTCGATCCGTCTGTTCGACACCAACGGCCAACCGCTCGACCTTTCGACGTGCTGTACGGTGGCGCAGGTACAGCAATCTCGGTTAGCGACACAGACGGCGCCATGAAAAAAGCCCTGCTCACCGTGGCCATCGTCGCGGCGCTGGCCCTCTGGCTCGCCAGCGGACCGATCCTTCGGGCATCCGGCGGACTCGGCGCGCGCCTTCCCGTGGCGGCCACGCCGACCCGGGCGCCAACGCCCGCGCTGGGTGAGACCATGTCGCCACCGGGCACACCGATCGGGCCGCCCGGGAGCGCGCCGCCTCCCGACGGCTGCGTGATGCGAGGCGGCGCACCACCCGGATCGGTCGGTTCGCCCCCGCCGTTCGTCGACGGATCCTTGCTGGCAAAGTCGGGATTTGCCGAGCGCGCGGATCTTTCCGAGAAGCCGCCGTGCACCCCGGCTCTCACCAGAGTCAGTCCCCTTCGGGCCTTCGGTCCGGACCGCGTCGCCCACGGCTGGGAGAAGCGTGAGTCGTTGCCAAATGGCGCGTCGGGCCTGACTCGCCTCGAGATCGGCGCCGATGGACGTGTAGTGTTTTCGCGGGTCCGACTGACCGATCGGGACGGCGTTGTCTTGAGCGAGAGCTGGCGCGCCTACGGGCCGCTCGGCGTCTACGATCCATCGTCGGTCCCCGATCGTGTGTTTTCCTTGTCTCAGGCGGGGCGCGGTGCCTGCCCGGATGCGGGCTAATCGGGGAGCGCGTGGACCTCGTGACCCGGATATTGGCCCCTCGAGATGGTGGGCCTCACCCCCTGGAGCGTACGATCGCCTTAGCGATGGCAAGGATGTTCCCATCCGGCAGGTGAACGAGACGGTCTGGCTCGGACGGTCTGGTTTGCCCGACGAAAAATGGGTAGCCAACAGCATCAAGCATCGCCAAATCGCCAGGCGAATCGCCCACGGCGGCAACCTGATCCAAACTCAGCCCCAGGCTGCCGGCCAGGCCGGTAAGGTAGCGCGGCTTATCTTCCGGCCAGAAGTGGGCAATTGGTTGGTCGAACGAAAAAGCGGTGCCCACGTAGTAGCCGGCGCCAAGCTCACGAGCGAAGTGTGCCACGGCGAAGTCCCAGGTGACCGAGACGATGGCGATCGCGACCTCGTAATCCTTCAGTAGCTGGAAGCCCTCTCGCGCCCCGGGCGCGAGAGGGAGCGCCTTCAGCGCATCGCAAAGCTCGGACATCGGACGCGACCGGTACCATCCTGCCATTTCCTCCCGCGCTGAGATGATCGCCTCACGTGCGGTCAGCCGTTCCATCGCGAGCATTCGGTCGCGTCGGCCCAGGTGTGTGGCAATCGCCAGGCAGATGGTATCACCCCGAACGAGGGTGCCATCCAGATCGAAGGCGACGAGAGCAATTGGACGAGTGGCGTTGGTCAAAAGAGTGCCACCGGAGGGTCAAGCCGCGTTCGCGGCGATCCGGGCGTAGATCGCGCTCCGATGCCGCCGGTAGTAGGCCAACGCCGCTGAAACTGCCTCTCGTGGTATGGCATAGTCGTCAGCAACCTGGGTAGGGTCGCCACGCACCGCTTCCAGATAGCCAATCAGCGCCCAGATTGGCACACCATTGATCGCCAGTTGTTGGATCCATGTCACCCTCGCGCTGCCAGGAACGTCCCGATCATCGGGCACCGAAAGAACCTGACCATCCCTTTCCCATTATAAGCTCAGGCGCGGAAGCGACACACCGCCGGCTGAGCGGTGGTATCGCGGGATGGATCGATTGCCAACCGGACCTGACCGGTGAATGGCCGACGATCGCGCGGATGGCGCGCTCCATGGGCCGGCGCGGGCCGGAGGCCCAGGACGAGTGGCTATCTCCCCACGCGGCCCTGGCCCACCGACGCTTGAACGGTATCCTGCGGCGCGCCTTCGGGCAGGTGTTGCCCGACGACGTGCGCAATCGTAAAAAGAGCGCCTACCCCAGCGCGCAAAACCCGGCCTACGACGAAGCGATCGCCGATTGGGCGCGGCAGATCTTGAACGACGCCAACGCCCCGATCCATCCCCTGGTGGACCCGCCAGTTGCCCGAACCCTGATCGAGAATAACGCGGCCGGCGTGCCGGGCGTGACGCTCATCTCGCTGAGCGAGCGGATCGTCCAGCTCAACGAGTGGCTCACGACGTACCGGGTCACGCTGGTCGGCTAGCAAGCTGGCACTTCTTCTGCAAGTACCCCGTCGTCTCGCAAGGAGAAGAACGTGCCGATCAATATCTCGCGGCTGATCATCGGCGTGGTCCTCGCCACGTCGGTGGTCGGCTGCGCGGGCGCTTCCGGTAGCGCGACGACCGAGAACGCGGTGAGCAGTCCGGCGATGTCGATCACGCTGAGCCCGGAAAACGACTCGCACATCTCGGGAACCGCGATGTTGCTTCCCCGTGGGAAGGAGACCCAGGTGCTGATTTCGGTCACCGACGAGCCGGCCGGCGCCAGCGAGCCGGCGCACATCCACACCGGAAGGTGTGGCCCTACTCTCGGCGCCATCGCTTATCCCCTCCAGAACGTCGAGAATGGTCGATCGACGACCACCGTCAACGCCCCGCTCTCGTCGATCGCCGACGGTCACCACGCGATCAACGTTCACCAGTCGGCCAAAGACCTCCAGCACACCGTCGCCTGCGGCAACATCCCGCGTCCGGGGGCGTAGAGCCCGATCGACCGTCCCCCGCCGGGCGCCACCGGCCCTCCGTAACCCCTGGGCGTATCTATTTAGGAGCACGGCCGTGCTCTTAAGAGGGAGCTCCCAGGGGATACTCATTTCCATCGCGGGACGGCGCCGGTCC
>JBOGTX010000363.1:0-4424 GCA_050695695.1 Chloroflexota bacterium | reverse complement strand
GCCAGGCAACCCATGACCCCGACGCCCGGCAAATTAACCCTTCTGATACAGCTCGATCATCACGCCGTTCGTCGATTTGGGATGAACGAAGGCCAGGAGCTCACCATGGACGCCGGTCCGGGGATGCTCGTCGACCAACTGGTAACCGGCCGCGGCCAGCGCGCCGAGCGTGGCCGGCAGGTCCGGTACCTGGAAGCAGACGTGGTGCATCCCCTCGCCGCGCTTCTCCAGGAAGCGAGCGACCGCCGAATCACCGGGCAACGGCTCGAGAACTTCGATCCGGAGGTTCGCGCCGCTCAGAAAGGTGATCTTGAGGTTCTCGCCGGGCGCGATCGTCGTCGGCTCGGGCCGGAGGCCAAACAAATCGACGTAGAGCCGCAGCGCGTCGGCGGTGTCGTGGACCGCGACCGCGACGTGATCGATTGGGAGCCCGTCGAGCAAGGCGCCTCCGAAGTATCTCCGATTGATCGGCGAATGAGCCTACCAGAAATTATACCGCTGCCAATGCCTCCGCGCTCAATAACGCCAGGCGTTGAGAACGAGGAACTGGCCGGAGACCTGGGTGCCGGCCCGGACCAGATTCTGGATCGCCCGAGCGGTATCCTCGTAGGACATGTCACGCGAATCGTTATCCTGGTAGATCGCAAAGACGCCAGGATGGTCCGAATTGAGACGGTGGAGCGTCTCGAAGTCGTCGGGATTCTTGGTCACGACGATCAGGCCGTGCTGACGAGCGTAGTCGAAATGCTCGGAGTCGTCGGCGCCTAGCAAGCCTGAATCGAGTGGTGTCTCGACGTAGTGATCGTTCCGCGGCGCGCGGAGCAAATCACCCAGTCGCTTGCTGTAGGCGCAATCATCGAGGTACAGTCGGAGGCCCAATCGGATAACCCTTCGACTGCAGTCGGCTCTTGTCTTCGCGTAATTCCGAATCGACGAGATCTCGATTCAAGTCGTAGTAGGCCAGGGCATCCCGGATCTGCGCCGCGGGGAGTCCTAAGTCTTCAGCCGCGGCTTCCGCGCTCAGACCGTCAGCCTTCATCGTCGCGACCAGTTGCCCGACCGTCATGTTCCGTCCCTTCAGGGATAGCTGGCGCCGCCACGGGTGTGGTCGCGCGACAAGATACTCGTAGAGGTCGTCCGTTGCCAGGGCTAACGCGGGACTCGCAAATTCGACGACGTGATCGAGCTTGTTCAGCTCCGCATCGCTCACGCTGATAACTCTCCGCCCCCGCATGCTCTCTCGGACAACCCAGAAGAGGGTTCCGATCGCCTCTTGCAGGAGGTCCGCGCGCGACCGGACCGCCAGCTTTCGTTCGAGGAGCTCGACCAGTCTCAACTGTTCCGGCCGCAAATTGAACTGGATGCGACTCGCCCCGCCAGGTGATCTCTTCACTGCTGGATCCAAGAGAGTAATTCTTGAGTAGATTGTACTCTGCTGGAGAACACGGCGTAAAGACGTGAAGCGTGAACCCAGCCAATTTGCCGCGGGGCATTCGCGTTTCATGCTTCTAAAGAGGAGCACCAGCTAGCCCGAACGCCGTCAGATTTCCACTCCCGTCGGAGATGAAGAGGCGACCGTCGACGACGACCGGACTCTCCCAGTGGATTGAACCGATCGTCCCCTTCGGACCAGCTTGCGGGCTCGACCAGAGGATTCGGCCGGTGGTCGGGTCGCGGGCGTCCACCGCGCCGGAGTGGGCGACGTAGAGCACGCCGTTGGCGACGATCGGCGAGGTTCCGCCGGCGGTTTCCTGCCAACCTGGAACGAGGCTGCTCCGGCCGCTGCCATCGGTCGTCAGGACGTAGCCGGCGAGGCCGCAATTCGTCGCGACGAAAAGCCAGGTCCGCTGGTCCGGAGCCGCCCAGACGGCGGGCGCGGTGAAGACGTCGCACTTTCCCGGCGCGTCGAGGATCTGCAGCTCGCCACCGAGCTGACCGGTTCGCCCCTGACCGCTGAGGTTACGCCGGTCGAGGAGCCGCAGCTCGCCGTCCTTGCCGCCCTGGACCGCGAGGAACGGCGTCTTGCTGGTCGGCTGTTCGGGCAAGAGGGCCGGCGCGGTGCTCCCGAGATCGACGTCGCGATCGTTCAGCTCGGCCTGGTTCGTCGGCGTGTAGGTATCGAGCACCGCGTGCCCGTCGCCACTCAGCTCGAGGACGGTGTCGCCCCAGTTGGTCGAGCCGTTCCAGGGGCCGTTGCCGGTGGTGAGGAAAACGTTGCCAGTCGACGGGTCGACGACCGCCCCGGCCCGCGCCCAGACGCCCGACTGCACCTCACCGCAGTAGCTCCCCTGATTGGCCTGATCGACCAGCAAGCCCCGCGCGTCGGTACAGAGCGTGTTGAACACGGTGGCTCCGCCGGTGGCCAGATCGATGACGACCAGGTGGCCGTCGTAGTGCCCCTGATCGCCGAGGTAGCCGCTGGTCGTGACGTAGAGCCGATCGTTCGCCAGATTGAGCGCCGAGCTCTCCTTCTCGACCTGGGTCAGCTGGGTCACCCGCGCCGGCCAGCCGTTTCCCTCGACCTCCTGTCCGTCGGCCGTCGCGTACTTGTGGACGTAGCCGTCGAGCCCGTAGGAATACACCCATTTGCCAGAGGGGTCGAGGGCCGGCGAAGAGTTGGTGATCTTCGGACCGACGGTCGACTTCGACCAGAGCGGTTTGCCGTTCCGGGCGTCGACCGCGACGATGCCGCCATCCCGCAGCGTCAGGTAGAGACGGCCGTCGCGGTAGACCGGCGTCGAGTCGGCGACGTCCGGCAAGCGCTGGCGCCAGAGAACCTCGAGCCCGGCGACGTTGCCCGGCCCGATCCGATCCTCGCTGGGATTGGTCCCCGAACGCGACGGGTCGAAATCGAAAACCGGCCAGATCGCGGACGCGGCCGCTGGCGTGGCGGTCGCCGGGACGGGAGCGGCCGCCGCGCCGGTGACGGAAGGCGCGGCGGCGGGGGTCACGGCCGGCGTGGCCGGGGCAGCCGAACACGCCGCGAGGATCGCGATCAGTACGATTGCCCAACCCGGCCGTAACCGCACGACGATCCCTCCCCGACCGGCTATAATCACTCCACAGGATGACAGGACGCAAACACTCCGTCAATGGATAAAGGAAGACCAATGGCCTCCTCAGACAACCAGATCGAGAACGTACTTTCGTTCGTCAGCTCCGAACAGGGGCGCTGCCTCGACGAATTGAAGTCTTTTCTGCGCATTCCGAGCGTGAGCACCGAGTCGCGTCACCTGGCCGACGTGCGACGTTGCGCCGAGTTCGTCGCGGCGGACCTGCGCCAGATGGGCATGCAAAAGGTGGAGATCCTGCCGACGGCCGGTCATCCGGCGGTGTACGCCGAATGGCTCGGCGCGCCCGGTCAACCGACCGCCCTGGTTTACGGCCACTACGACGTGCAGCCAGTGGACCCGGAGAACCTCTGGACCACCCCGCCGTTCGAGCCGACCGAGCGCGACGGGTACCTTTACGCGCGAGGGTCATCCGACGACAAGGGCCAGACCCACATTCACCTGAAGGCAACCGAAGCCTACCTGAAAACGGTCGGCCGGCTGCCGATCAACCTGAAGTTCATCGTCGAAGGCGAGGAAGAGATCGGCAGCGAGCACCTGCCGGCGCTGATCCAGGCCGAGCGCGAGCGGCTGCGGGCCGACTTCGTCGTGATCTCGGATGGCGCCATGTTCGATCGCGGCGTGCCGGCCATCTGCTACGCCCTCCGTGGACTCGCCTACTGGCAGATCGACCTGATCGGCGCGAACGCCGACCTGCACTCTGGCGTCTACGGCGGCTCGGTCGCCAACCCGATCGAGGTGCTCGCCCACCTGCTGGCGACCTTGAAAGACGACCAGGGGCGAATTCTGGTCCCGGGCTTCTACGACGCGGTGCGCGAGATCGACTCGGCCGAGCGGGCGCAGTTGGCCAGGCTGCCCTTCGATGAGGAGAAGTTCAAGCGCGACCTTGGCGTCGAGGACGTGTTCGGAGAGGTCGGCTACACCACGCTGGAGCGGCGCGGCGCGCGGCCGACCCTCGAGCTGAACGGTATCTGGGGAGGCTTCACCGGCGAGGGCTCGAAGACGGTGCTCCCGTCGCGAGCCTCGGCCAAGCTGAGCAGCCGTCTGGTGCCCGACCAGGAACCCGACCGAATCGGCGATCTGGTCGAGGCGCACCTGCGCAAGCATTGCCCGCGAACCGTCACAATGAGCTTCACCCGCATGGCCGGCGCCCAGCCGGCGATGACCCCGCTGGACCACCCGGCGGTGAAAGCCGCCGAGCGCGCGATCCAGCGCGCGTTCGGCAAGCCGCCGGTCTACGAGCGGGAGGGGGGAACGATCCCGGTCGTCGCGACCTTCGCTCAAGAGCTTGGCGCGCCGACCGTCCTGCTGGGCTTCGGCCTGAACGACGATCACCTGCACGCGCCCAACGAG
>JBOGTX010000362.1:0-3858 GCA_050695695.1 Chloroflexota bacterium | reverse complement strand
CTTGATCGTGATGTCACTGACGACTAGAATGCCCACATCGGCCAGGCGGCAAGTTTGGTCAGGTACCTTTTGCGCGCTGGTCATCTGTTATGAAGGGGGCTCAGCAGCAATGCCAGATACGATGCGGGTCGCGATTGGCTTGCCCGCGGATACTACCGAGGATCACCTTCGGTTCGCCAAACAACTCGGCTGCGATGGCATCGTGCTCCAGGCGCCAACGCGGCTGCCCGGCGAGCACCGCTGGGAATACGACGACCTCGTCGGATTGCGCGACTGGGTCGGTGGCTTCGACCTTCGCATCGAGGCGATGGCGGTACCCCATTCCTTCTGGAACAAGGTGCGGCTTGGCCTTCCCGGCCGCGACGAAGAGATCGAGAACCTCCAGGTCACCATCCGCAACCTGGGGCGCGCGGGAATTCCGGTCCTTGGCTATAACTTCCGCGCCGATCCGCTCTACCGCACCGGGACCAGACCCGGTCGCGGGGGCGCCACGGTCACGGTTTTCGACCTGGAGCAGGCGAAAGATCGCCCGCTCACCTACGGGCGCGAGTACAGTGCTGAGGAGGTCTGGGCGAGCTACGAGTACTTTATCCGGGCGGTGATCCCGGCTGCCGAGGAAGCTGGCGTACGACTCGCGCTCCACCCGGACGATCCGCCCGGCCCGGCGATCGGCGGCGTGGCGCGCATCTTCAGCAGCTTCGAGGGCTTCGAGCGGGCTTCTCGGATCGTCGACAGCCCAAGCTGGGCGCTGCTTTTCTGCATCGGCTGCTGGTCGGAAATGGGCGGCAACGCGAACGTGATCCGCGGCCTCCGCCACTTCGGTCCCCTGGGCAAGATCGCCTACGTTCACTTTCGCGACGTCCAGGGCACCAGCCAGCACTTCGCCGAGTGTTTCATCGGCGAGGGAAACCTGGACGTGACATCGGTGATGCGAACGCTCAAGGACGTTGGATTCACTGGCCCGCTGATCGACGACCACGTGCCACACCTGGTGGACGACGTCGCCTGGGCGCCGCGCGGTCGGGCCTATTCGACCGGCTACCTGATGGGCTTGCTGCGCGCGGTGCAAGACCTGACCTGAGACCGCGGCGCGCGCCGATCAGGCTGGCTTGCTCAGCACCTCGTCGAGCGCTTTCTTCAGGTCGCCGATGAAGCTCTGATCTGGCTCTCGCTTGCCGAGCCAGATCAGGTCGAGGGTATTGTTCAGCGTCGTCTGGATCTCGTAGGCGCGCAGGTTCTTGGCCCGCCAGAATGGCCCCTCCTGGGTCTCGCACTTGTATTGGAGCTGGATGAAATGATCGTTGGCGTAGGGGCCGAGATCCTCGAGGTTGTCGACCCGCCCGGTCAGGTACCCCTGGGTCTTGCCGACGAGATAGGCGAAGCGCCGATCCGCCAGCGCGTAGCTCAACGAGAACGCTTCATCTTTGTACTTGGACGAGGCGGTGACGCTGTGGGTGTTGATGTCGGTGCCCCAGGGAAGCGCCTTGGGTCCCCGAGGATACTGAATCGAGGTGAACGGAAACTTGTTCTGAACGGCGGCGCGCGCGCCGAACAGGAAGGATCGATCTTCGTGGACCATGGCGACCCGCTCGGCGGCGAACATCGGCGCGGTACCGCCGCTCGGTAACGCCTGGGCCAGCGGGTGGACCTTGTCTTTCACCACGAGCTGGTAGTTCCAGTTCAGCCAGTCGGCGAATCCTTGCTGGTCGACCAGGCTGGTCAGCCCGTCCTTGGCGATCAGATCGCTACCGAACTGCCGAACGCCCTGGGTGACCGGCCAGATGCCGGTGTTCGCGGTGGAGTATCCATAGACCTCACGGGAGTCCTTCGGCCCCTTGCTCAGCTTGTTGGCCCACTCGCGGATATCGTCGAACGTGTTGCCGTAGGTTGGCGGCTCCGCGATCCCGGCGTCTTTGAACATCTGCAAATTGATCCAGATGTAGGCATCCGGCGGATATCCGGTCTTCGGCAAGCCGTACATCTTCCCGTTGTAGGTCATGCCATCCACGATCGCCTTGAACCATTCGTCCTTCGAGACCTTGTAGGTTTGCAGGTACGAATCCATCGGCTCCAACACGTTGAAGCGCACGAGCTGGCTGTGCTCGAGGTAGCCCTCGCTGGTAAACACGAGATCGCCGAGCGTGTTGCTGGCGGCCAGCGCCTCGATCTTGGGAATATAGTCAGTCCCGCCGGGCGTCGGCTCCAGCTTGACCTTGTCACCGGTCGCCTCCGACCATTCCCGAGGCCGATCGACGTAGATCGCGGGCTCGGACTTCTCGCCACCCGAGCGCATGTTGAAGCGGAGCGTGATCGGCGACGGCGATCGGGGTGGCTTGACCACCAGCTCCGGGCCGGGAACCGCCGCGGACGCGGTCGCTCCGGGGCTCACCGCCGGCAGAAGGGCGGGAACGACGGTGCTCGCCGCCGATTGGGAGGGCGCCGCGGGCGGCTGGGTAGGCGCCCCCGCCACCGGCGCGGACGTACTCACCGGCGGGGACGGCGGGGCGGTCGACGAGCCGCCGCACGCGGAGAGCAACGCGGCCGAAGCCGCGACGAAACCGCCGACGATACCAAGGCGTAGCGCCTGTCGTCTGGTCAACTTTTCCACGTTGCCCCTCCGGTCAGTGATTCGTGGGCCACGGGCCTCGCCACGATCCAGTGCCCCGTGAGGGGCGACTCCTCACGACGGTCTCCGGCGGCCCGGCCCTCCGACGGCAACACTGTATACCACCGACTGAAGGCTCGTCAACCTCGCGATTTGCCTCATGCTGATGGGGAATACGTTAAGATAGACCCCGGCACGGGGGCAATGACGGATCGCCGCGCGTCAGGTGCCAGTCAGGACAGTCGTCGATCTCGTCGCCCACGATGCAGCGAATCATACTCGAGGAGGCAGGTTACGTGGCGATCCATCATTTCGATCCGACCAGCTACCACATCGCGATGGGCACCTATCCACCGGTCCTCCAGATCGCCGACGGCGATACCGTCCAGACCATGACCGTCGACGCGCGCGGACAGGACGCGCACTTGAAGGCGGTGGCCGAGCACGGCAACCCCCAGACCGGCCCCTTCTACGTCGAAGGCGCCGAGCCGGGGGATACCCTGGCGGTCCACTTCGATCGCCTGCGCCCCAACCGCCGGATTGGCTGGACGGCGGGGTCGCTTGCCGAACACGTCGTGGACGCCGACTACGTGCGCGATCTGCCCGACGAGCGTGGGCTGGCCGAGTGGGACGTCGACGTGGATTCCTGGACGGCGACACTGAAGACGCCGGAGACGAAGCTCGGGCCGATCACCTTGCCGCTCGCGCCCATGCTGGGGTGCTTCGGCGTCGCGCCGCCGCGCGGCCAGGCGATCTCGACCGCGACGTCCTCGACCCACGGGGGGAACATGGATTACCGGGGCTTCGTCGAGGGGGTGACGGTCTACTTCCCGGTGGCGGTGCCGGGCGCGCTCCTCTTCGTCGGCGACGGTCACGCCATGCAAGGAGACGGCGAGATCGTCGGAACCGGCATCGAGATCTCCTTCGACGTCCACTTTACAGTTCACCTGCTGAAAGGCAAGACGATCAACTGGCCCCGCGCCGAGAACGACGACTACATCATGACTGCCGGCAACGCTCGGCCGCTGGATCAGGCCCTTCAGCATGCGACGACCGAAATGATGCGCTGGCTGACCCGGGATTACGGGTTGGACGCGCGCGCGGCGTCGATTCTGCTTGGTCAGTGCGTGCGCTACGAGGTTGGAAACGTCTACGACCCGGCCTACACGGTCATCTGCAAAGTGGAGAAGAGCCTGCTGAGGTCATTCAAATCATCATGAAACATCCCGAATTTTGAGGGACACAGCCCAAAG
>JBOGTX010000361.1:0-1685 GCA_050695695.1 Chloroflexota bacterium | reverse complement strand
ATTCTCTACACCGTCGTCGCCGTTGGCTGCAAGGCGCTGCTCGGGATGGGGATGGCACTTTTCCTCCACGAGGAGTTCCGTGGGCGCGGCATGATGCGCGCGCTCTGCTTCCTCCCCTGGGCGATTCCCTCGCTGATCGTCGGCCTGAGCTGGCAGTGGATCTATAACGGATCCGAGGCGGGACTCCTCAACCAGATCTTGATCGACACCGGCGTCTCCAACACGCTGATCCAGTGGCTGGGCAACCCCCACCTGGCGTTGTGGTCGGTCGCGTTCGTCGACATCTGGGCGGGGTGCCCGTTTTACGGCATGATGTTCCTGGCCGGCCTCCAGTCGGTCCCGCGCGAGCTCTACGAGGCGGCGTCGATCGACGGCGCCAACGTGTTCCAGCGCTACCGGAGCGTGACGCTGCCCGGCCTGACCACCGTCATCATGATCACCGTGCTGCTCTCGACGATCTGGACGGCGAACGGCTTCAACCTGATCTACATCCTGACCGGCGGCGGCCCGGCCAATGCCTCGATGACGTTCCCGATGTACACCTACCAGGTGGGCATCGCCGGCGCCCAGCGATTGGGCACTGCCTCGGCAATCACGATTCTTTTCTTGCCCTTCTTCCTGGTCTTGATTTTCATCCTCACGCGACACATGCTGGCGGAGGAGATCTGAGATGGCGACGCTCGTCGGAACGGCAGAAAAGAGCAAGCCCTTACGCGTGTCCTTCGTGGTTCACCGGGTGGTGATGATCCTGACCGGGGCGTTTTTCTGTATCTGGACCCTCGGCCCGATGTATTGGATCATCGTCACGTCGCTCAAGACCGACCTTGAGGTCGCACGCGACCACACCCTGGTTCCCACCGCGGTGACCCTGGCGAACTATCACACGATTCTCTTCACGACGAACTTCTTGACGTACATCAAGAATAGCATCGAGGTCGCGGTCGTCACGACCGCGCTGTCGATGGTCTTCGGCTCGGCCGCGGCCTACGCGATCTCGCGGCTGCACTTCAATGGTCGAGGCGCCGTCGCCCGCGCGATCGTCGTCTCGTACCTGGTGCCGGGGAGCCTGTTGTTCATCTCGTTGTTCGAGGTGCTCACTGACCTGAACCTGACCGATAAGCTGACCGGTCTGATGGTCGTCTACCTGTCATTCACCCTGCCCTTCTGCACCTGGCTGATGACCGGCTACTTCCGATCGATCCCGGTCGAGCTCGAAGAGGCGGCGCTGGTTGACGGCTGCACCCGGGTCCGCGCGCTGATCAACATCATTCTGCCACTCACCCTGCCGGCGCTGGTCGTGGTGACGCTGTTCTCGTTCACCCAGTCGTGGAACGAGTTTCTGTACGCGCTGGTCTTCATCAGCAGCGATTCGAACAAGACTTTCACGGTCGGCTTGATCGGCTTGATCCAGGGCGATACCTTACCCTATGGCCTGATGATGGCGGCGGCGACGCTCGGCATGATCCCGCCCCTGATCGTCTACGTGATCTCGCAGCGGTGGGTCGTGTCAGGCCTCGCCGCCGGTTCGGTGAAGGGTTGATCGCAAAATAATCGAGGAGGTAACCTAACGTGTACTCGATGACTCGGCGACATTTACTCAAGGGCGTCCTCGGCACCGGTGGAACCCTGGCGGCGATGGGCCTGCTGGCCGCGTGCAGCAGCGCGCCCGCGGCGTCCCCAACGAC
>JBOGTX010000360.1:0-2614 GCA_050695695.1 Chloroflexota bacterium | reverse complement strand
GCTCTACCTCCCGCGTCGATCCAGGGCTCGCCCGGACGAACGCCCGGAAACCGTATCGCTTAGCCGCCGCGCGTAACGAACGCGACCGATTGGACGTTGAGCTCCGCGTCGTCCGGCAACGCCGAGCGCCAGGTCCAGGGGCCGGGGTCGGACCGGAGTAGCCGGCCGCCGGAGCAGATCGCCAAGATGGTGCCATCGGGCGCGGCAACGAATAGCTCGACCATGTCGGGCATCGGCGTGTCGATACCGTCGCTGGCCGGTTCCCAGGTGTCGCCGCCGTCCGCCGACACGACGATTCGTCCCTCGCGCGCGACCCGGGGGGCGGGACCGGCCACGATCAAGTCGGGCCGCGCGGGAGGGATCAGCACGGCGCGGGTGTAATCGGACTCCAGCTTCCGCCAGGTTTGGCCGCCGTCCGGCGAGCGGGCGATGCCACCGAACCGGCGCGGCTCGCCGTCGTGGTCGCGGTGGGTCAGCGACGCGTAGCCCAGCGCGGCGTAGAGTAGATCCGCCCCTTTGGGATGGCCGGTCACGAAGTGGATGTCCTCGTCTTCGATCACCGGCTCGCAGTCCCAGGTTTCGCCGCCGTCGTCGCTCCGCAGCAGGCCGCCCACCTCGACCGAGGCGAAGAGGCGGCCCGGGCGGTCGGGTGGCGCGTAGACGTTACGGGTCGCGCCGGCGCGCGGAGAATAGGGAAGGTACCAGCGTTCGTGCCCGGCGATCCGGGTGATCCCGGTCAGCTCCTGCCAGGACTGGCCACCATCCTCGGTGCGGAAGATCCGGGCCGGCTCGGTGCCGGCCAGGATCGCGCCCGGATTCAGCGGATCGGGCCCGAGGGAGCGAAAGGCCGATGCCGCCAGGCCGCTGTTCGCCGCGACCCAGGTCTGGCCGCCATCCGCGCTCCGATACATGCCGTTGCCGTAGCTCCCGGCCAGGATCGTCAGCCTGCCGCCGTCCCGCCAGGCGTGCACGGCCCAGATGCGCTCGCCCGTTAGTCCCAGTGGCTCGACCGATGAGCCGGTCAGACGGTAGACGCCATCAGTCGTCCCGATGAAGGTATCGAATGCCATGGTTTCCTCCGAGCGACGGATAAGGAGTTTGGCCGGCTGGAAGCGTATTCTCCCGGCCCGGACTCGACCCTCGATCACCTGGCTCAACGGCAGGTATCGGAACGAAATACACCGGTAATCGTTGCTCGACCTGGAGATCGAGCAGGTGGTCGATCACGAGGTCCATGACCTCATCGGTATCCACGACGTCAACTGTCGTCCAGAGATAGGTGCCGGCAGGGTCGTCGCCTTCGGCGACCTCGAAGCTAGCGGTCGGATACCGATCGAGGACCAACGCTTCGAGTTCCTCGATCGCGCGCGTCATTCGAGGGTCACCATGTCCGTAGGCGGCTTTCGCGCTCATCGACTCTCACTCCCTCTTGCCTGAACGGCTTCGACGAACTGGCGTGCCCGGCGGAGCGCCCGTGATGCCATCGTTTCCGCCACGGGGATCACACTGTAATCTCCCTGTTGGCGGAGGCTCAAGCATCTGGCCAAGACATCGCGCAATTCGCCAGGATAAACCTTGCGACGCTGGATCAGCTGTCTCACGAACTCACTTTGCACAACCGCGTGCCCCCATCGACCCTGGGAGCCGCTCGGGTCGATCTTCTCGCGGACAAGCGCGGCAATCGCCGCCTGAAAGCAGGCGTAATAACAGCGGTTGGCACAATTGTTATACCGACCATTCGCGAGCTCGCTTTCAGCCCCCGCCAGACTCTCCCCAGCCTTCGTCAAGAATACGTGCGCGACGTCAATCATGTTCCCGGCTCAAATTGTAGCATTGCCGGACTACCTCTCACCCTGGTCTGCCCGCGAAGCCTCGCCAATCGAAGACGGCCCCCAGGTATTCATCTTTTCGGTTCAGGAGGCCATCGTAGGCTTGCTGGCACGCCACCGGGGACAGCACGTGCGAGATCACTGGCTCGACCACCAGCCGCTCGTCCATGATCCAGCGGAGGATCTGCTCGTAGTTCTCGCGGATCGAATGGTGGGCGCGCTCGGTGGGATCGATCGGGTAGGTCCACTCCAGCGCGCCGATCAGCCGAATCGCCAGCAGGTGGATCCGCGAGAGCATCGGGGTGACGTCCATGGTCACCCGGGCGCGCGGACTTCCCAGCAGGATGACCTCGCCGTGCCGTCGGGTCAGCTCGACCGCCTGGGCTGCCAGCTCCGCGCGGCCGATCGCCTCGACGGTGATCCGCGCCCCCTGGCCGCCGGTCCAGTCGCGTACCGCCGCCGCGAGGTCCTCCGCGCTCGGGTCGATCACCTGACGGATGCCGCACTGGCGCGCGATCTCGAGGCGGTGGCGGCTGAGGTCGACCCCGAACACGTCCGCGCCGGAGAGCTGCATGAGCTGAGCGGCGAAGTTTCCGACCAATCCCAGCCCGATCACCACGACCCGATCCCCCGCCGCCACCGACGAGGCCCGGACCGCGGTGATCGCCACCCCGGCCATCCGGGTCAAGACGACGCGCCGGCCGTCGGCGTTCCGAGGCACCGGCAGGGCGAATCGTCGAACGTTCGCCTTGACCAGCGAGCCGTGATTCGAGAAGGTCAGGATC
>JBOGTX010000359.1:0-4508 GCA_050695695.1 Chloroflexota bacterium | reverse complement strand
GGTTGGTGTAGTTCAAGAGGAACGCGTCGGGCGCGACCTGCTCGATGTCGCGGCAGATCTCGAGCATGACCGGAATCGTTCGAAGAGCGCGGAAGATGCCGGAGGGACCGCGGGTGTCGCCGACGTTGATCGAGATATCGTACTTCTCCGGAATCAGGACATCGTGCTTCCAGACCTCAAGTCCGCCCGCCAGGATCGTGCAGAGCACCGCGTCGGCGCCTTCGAGCGCCTCACGCCGATCCAGGGTGGCGACGACTCGCGCGTCCGCGCCGCTCTCCCGCACCAGCCGCTCGGCGGCGCGCTTGGCGTAATCCAGCCGCTCGGGGTCGACGTCCATCAGGGCGAGGGTGCTGTCGCGCAGGCGCGGGAAGGTTAGGATATCTCGGAGCAATTTGCGGGTGAAGCCGAAGCTACCGGCTCCAATGAAGGCAATTCTGGTCATGCTCACTCCTTTTGATGCGAATACGACGCGCGAGGGGTAGGGGATGAGGGCGCCCTTCAGGGACCATCCCAAAGGCCGTTGTCCCAACTCCGGCCCCGCCAGCATTCTATCGCGATACGAGCTACTTCGTCAGCCCGCGGTCCCGAAGACCGGGCGACGGGGAACGGTCATGATAGACTCTCCACGAATCGGAGAATTGGAGAACGGACGAACGATGAGCGAATCAGGCATGCGCGGCGTCGACGTCGCGCGGGCGGGCGAAGCGTCCCTCGATCCGGATGGACTGCGGCGAGCCTTCGGTCTTCTCGAAGGCTGGATCGACGACGGGATTCTGCCCGGCGCGGCGGCGATCGTCACCCGCGGCGGCAGGGTCGCCGGCGAAGCCTATCTCGGCGTGGCAAACCGCGCGAACGGGCAGTCGGTCTCCTCCGACACGATCTGGTCGCTCGCCTCGGTCACCAAGCCGTTCACCGCGACGGCGGTCATGCTGCTGGTCGAGCGGGGCGCGCTCTCGCTCGACGATCCGGTCCATCGGCTGGTGCCCGAGTTTCTCGACGCGCCGCCGACCGCCTTCGACCGACGGCTCGTCACCCTCCGCCACCTGCTGGCGCACTGCTCCGGTCTCCCCGGCTTCTCGCCGGACAACGACCTGCTGCGCCAGGAGCATCGTCCCCTGGAAGACTTCGTCCGATCGTTCGGCCGCCAGCCGCTCTACTTCGCTCCGGGGGCGTATCACCTCTATAGCAACCCCGGCATCCTGATGGCGGCCGAGGTGGTCGGGCGCGCGCTCGCCGGCCATCTGGGGGTGGAGACCCAGCCGCCGCTGGTGGGACGGTACCATCGATTCGTCGAGGAAGAGATTCTCGGGCCGCTTGGCATGACGCTGAGCGCGCTGCACCCGCCCGGCGCCTGGGACGATCGGATCGCCCGGGTCGAGCGCACCGGCCAGGAAGGGCTCGACTGGGAAGGGGCGAACTCGGCCTACTACCGCTCGCTGGGCATTCCCTGGGGCGGCATGTTCAGTCGGCCGCGCGACCTGGTCCGCTTCGTCGACCTGTTCCTACCGGCGGCCGGTGGTCGCCAACGGGTCGGCTTCGAGCGGGCCGGCGCGGTGGATCCGCCGCGGATCGTCAGTCCGGCGACCGTCCGCCAGATGACCTCGGTCCAGTTTGCCCCGCCGGACGCGCCGACCGATCTCGCCCCGGAATTGCGTGACCTGGCGGCGCGCACGCCGCCGCGGCCAGCGGTCGAGTGGGGCATCGGCTGGGAGGTTAAAGGCATCAAGCGGCCGCATCCGTCCGGCGAGCTGACCTCGATGGCGACCTACAGTCACCTTGGCGCGACCGGCACGCTGGTCTGGGCCGATCCGCTGGCCGATCTCGCCTGCGTGCTGCTCACCAACCGCACCCTGGTCAGCGGCTGGGCAGTCGAGCGTCCGCGCCAGGCGCTGTTCAGTAACGCGGTGATGGCGGCCGTCCGCTAACATTTGTCACGGAGGCCGAGGAGCATTTCGACCATGGCAAGCATCAACGACGCGAGTTCCATCCGGCACGCGGGCGACCAGATCGAAGCGCCTGGTCACATGGATGAGGTCGCGAACGGCCCGTTCCGAGCCAGCACGTTCCTTCCGCTGGGCGACGGGGCGTTCGTCGCGATGGGGCGGTAGACGTGGGAAACCCGAGTCACGTCATCGTCCTGATGTTCGAAAATCGATCGTTCGATCACCTGCTGGGCTTTTTGCCGGGGGTCGGCGACCTGACTGGCGATGAATTCAACCGGGTCGATCCGGCGAATCCGGAGTCCGCGCGCGTCGGCGTCACCAATGCCGCTGGCCCGATCACCACGGTCGATCCCGGTCACGCCTTCCTGGATACGAACCTCCAGCTCTTCGGCGGCGGGCCGCCGACCAATCCCGCCCCGATGAGCGGCTTCGTCGCCGACTATTTGAAAGACGCCGGTGGCAACCTCGAGGTGGCGAAGACGATCATGGAGTGCCACGCGCCCGAATCGGTGCCGGTGCTCTCGGCGCTCGCCAGGTCGTACTGCGTCTGCACTCGGTGGTTTTCGTCGGTCCCCGGCCCGACCTGGCCGAACCGCTTCTACGTCCACGCCGCCACCTCGGCCGGCCTGGTGATCGACGACCATCCGGATCCGACCCTGACGACGATTCAGGGCCGGCTCGCGGCGAAGGACCGAACCTGGCGGGTTTACGCCGGAGACATCCCGCAGTGCCTGGCGATCGAAGGCTTGTTCAAGCAGTTCGTCGAGGATCTGCTCGATCCATTCGGCTATCACCATTTCCACGCGCTGGGCCGGCTCTTCGACGACCTGAAGCGTGGCTCGCTTCCGAGCTACGCGTTCATCGAGCCTAGCTACTTCGAGACCTCGGCCGGCCACGCGACCGACGAACATCCGCCGCACGACATTCGCTATGGCGAGGCGCTGCTGAGCACGGTCGCCAGCAGCCTGGCCGCGAGCGACCACTGGGACGAGAGCGTGCTCGTCGTCCTCTACGACGAGCACGGCGGCTTCTACGACAAGGTCTCGCCCCCGGTCGGCGTTCCCAACCCCGACGGGCGCGATTCCGTGAACCCATCCTTCGACTTCACCCGGTTGGGCGTGCGGGTGCCGGCGGTGCTCGTCTCGCCGTTCGTCGAGCCGGCCACTGTTGATTCGACCGTGTATGAGCACGCATCGATTCCAGCCACCCTCAACCGGATCTTCGACCTCGGCGCGAACAGCTTCCTCACCCGCCGCGACGCCGCGGCGAACACCTTCGAGCGGAACTTTCGTCGTGCCAGCGCCCGACCGGGCCAGGAGCTGGTAGCCGCGAGCGCCATGGTGGAGGGACCAAAGCTCGAAGACATCAGCGCGCTGGACCTGAGCCCGCGTCGAGCGATCGAGCTCGTGCTCAAAGAGCTGGCCGCGCCGAAAAATCCGCTATCCTCGCACCAGCAAACGCTGATCGATCTGGTCCGGTCGGCGCTGCCGCGCTTGCCCTGAAACGCGCGGCGGCGGCACGAATGGCCGGTGCTATAATCGAGTCAGGCCCAGACGGCGAGCCTTCACGAGAGGATGGCAGACAATGGCGACGAATCCTAACCGGGTCGTCCTCACTTACGAAGACCTGATCGAGATGCCCAACGACCGACAACGCTACGAGATCGTGGATGGAGAACTGTACGTGACTGCCGCGCCCAACACCTCTCACCAGACCGCGGTGACGAATCTCACCACCGTCCTCAACGTCCACGTGCGCGCCCACCACCTCGGCCGCGTCTTCACCGCTCCCTACGACGTCATTCTCGAAGATACCACGGTCGTCGAGCCCGACATCATCTTCGTCGCCGAGGCGCGCAAAGAGATCATCTTGCCGGCGCACATTCGCGGGGCGCCGGACCTGGTCGTCGAAGTCCTTTCGCACTGGACCTCGCGTGCCGACCGCCAGGTGAAGCACCAGGCATACGCGCGCCACGGCATCGCGTCTTACTGGCTGCTCGACCCCGACCGCCAGGTCTTCACCGTCAACGCCCTGGCGGACGGGGAGTACAAGGAAGTCGCGGTCGCCCACGAAAGCGAACGAATCCACGCCGAGCCGTTCCCGGATCTCGTCATCGAGCTGAGTGAGATCTGGTACTCCTGACGGGCGGATAGAACGCGGAATCGTTGGAAAGCATGCAACCGGGAGCGCGGGCGTCTCGATCCGGTTGGCGAAATCGCGCCGCCCGGTGAGGACGCGCCTCACCCCCTGCCCCTCTCCATTTCTTCGAAATGGAGAGGGGAGGACGACGGGCGGCGCCCCGCGCACGATGTCGCCAACAGAATCGTCTCGCCCGCCCCATTCACTATTGACTGACCTCGGCACCGGCTGGTATAGTCGGCGTCACCATCTTTTCTGACCCGCGTTTTCAGCGAGCCGCTGCCAGCTCGACAACCGGTGAGAACGCGACCAAACGCAGGAGGAACCAATGATGAGTCATCGCCTGACCCGACGCGCGCTTGTCGCGGGAGCTGGTGTTCTTGGCGCGGCGCTCGTCGCGTCGTGCTCGTCCGGGGCGAGTGCCCC
>JBOGTX010000358.1:0-2896 GCA_050695695.1 Chloroflexota bacterium | reverse complement strand
GGTCACCGAGGATGCCGTCGACGCGATCGTCACGCTGTACGAGCAGGACATCGGGCCGCTCAACGGGGCACGGGTCGTCGCCCTTGCCTGGACCGACCCCGCGTTCAAAGCACGTCTCCTCGCGGATGGCTCGGCGGCGATCAACGAGCTGGGACTCGACGGCAACCGCAGCCCGCTGGTCGTCGTCGAGAACACCGCGTCGATTCACAACGTCGTGGTCTGCACGTTGTGCTCGTGCTATCCCTGGGCGGTGCTTGGCCTGCCGCCCACCTGGTACAAGAGTCCGGCCTACCGGGCGCGGGTGGTGATCGAGCCAAGGGTCGTCTTGCGCGAATTCGGCCTCGACCTCGAAGATTCGGTCGAGATCCGGGTCTGGGATAGCAGCGCGGAGCAGCGGTACCTGGTGCTCCCGGAGCGGCCGGCCGGAACCGAGGGGATGTCCGAAGAAGAATTGGCCCGGCTGGTTTCTCGCGATTCGATGATCGGCGTCGCGGAGGTCAAGGCGCCGGCGACGGTCGGGTAAGGAGGACGCGATGGCGCGAACGACCGACCAGCGAATCGCGCTGATGGCTGGCGAGGCAGCCCTGCCCCGCAAAAACGGCGAGCTGGTGTTTCAGGCGCCCTGGGAAGGACGGGCGTTTGGCCTGGCGGTGGCGATGAGCGATCGTCACCATTTTCCCTGGAACGCCTTCCGCGAGCGTTTGATCGGCGAGATCGCGTCCGCCGAGGCCCGGGGTGCGGCATCGAGCTACTACGAGCGCTGGCTCGCGGCGTTCGAGCGGGTCGCGATCGAGCATGGTCTGATCGGCGTCGAGGAGCTTGACGCGAAGACGGCCGAGTGCGCGGAGGAGGACGACCACGACGAGTAATCACGCGTCGTGATCCGGTGGGCGAAAGGGCGGCGCGTGGCCTCGTCGGACGCCCGCGCTCCCGGCGGAGTATCTGGTCGGAGGTGAGCAGGTGGTTGAGCAACTGACGCTGACCGAGCGATGGAGTGGCGCCCAGGCGCTGATCGCGGCCCTGGAAACTCAGGGCATCAAGTACCTCTTCGGCGTCCCGGGCCACGGCGCCTATCCGATCTACGACGCGTTGAACGACTTCCCGGCAATCCGCCCGGTCGTCGGCCGCAACGAGCAGGGGGCGATCTTCGCCGCCGATGGCTATTCTCGGGTCACCGACGACGTCGCGGTGGCGACCAGCGTCCCGCGAGCCGGCGTCACCAATGCGCTGACCGGTCTGTGGGAGGTCAACGGTCATGGCTCGCGCCTCCTGTACCTGCTCGAATACGATCCGGTCCACCAGGAGCTGCTTCGACCGGTCGCGCGGTATTACCACACCGCCTTTAGCGTCGCGGACGTCGCTCCGGCGGTCCACCGGCTGATCCGGCAACTGCGCGTCGGGCGGCCTGGCCTGGCGGTCCTTGAAGTCCCGAACGGCGCCCTGCATTCGATCGAACGGGTCGATCCGCGCGCTGGCTTCGACGATGCCGGGCCCGCCGTGCCGGACGACGATCAGGTGGCGATGGCGGCGGCGGCGCTCTCGAGCGCGAAGCGGCCGATCATCTGCGCGAGCGGCAGCGGCTGGACGTCGCGCGCGAGCCAGGCGCTGACCCGCCTCGCCGAGACCTTGCGGGCGCCGGTGCTGATCGCGAGCACGACCCGAGGCGTGGTGGCGGACGACCATCCGCTTTGCCTCGGCGTCAACTGGGACGTTGGCGACCGCGCCGAGCGATTGCTCTCGGAAGCCGACGTCGTGCTCGGAATCGGTCCGCGGGCGGGCATGCTGTCCGGGCGGCGCGCGCCCGAGGTGCTGTCTCGCCAATTGATCCACCTCGATTGGGACGGAGCCGAGCAGGGGCCGTCGGTTCCGGCCCGAATCCAGATCTCCGGATACCTGCCGTCGATCATCGCGGCGATCGCCGACCACGTCGAGCCGAGGGCCGAGGCTGGCTGGGCGACCGAGGCGCTCGACGCGGTCCGCGGCGCGTCCGTCGAACGGGCGGAGCAGCAGATTCCCTGGGCCGTCCCGTTTTTCAAGAGCCTGCGCGACGCGCTCCCCCGCGACGCGCTGCTTTTCACCGACAGCCTGGCCGGGCTCTGGGCCGCGCGTCTGTTTCCCGCGTACGAGCCAAACAGCGTCCACTTTCCGTGGTTCACCGGCACCCTCGGTCACGGAATCCCAGCCGCGGTCGGCGCGGCGATGGCTTTCCCGGATCGAACGATCGTGGCGCTGGCCGGCGACGGTGCGTTCCTGTACAACTCCCAGGAGCTGGCGGCGATGAAATACTACCGTCGAAAGATTATCGCGGTCGTCGCCAACGACGATTGCTTCTCGGCGATTCTCTTCAACACGGCCGAGCGCTTCGGGCGCTCGATCGCTTACGAGCTCGCCAATCCGGACTTTGTGAAGCTGGGCGAAGCCTACGGGATGCGCGGGATTCGCCTGACCACGCCCGACGACGTCGGGGCCGCGGTTCGCGAAGCGGTCGCCGCGGATGGCGCGTCGCTGATCGAAATTCCCCTCCAGTTGAGGCCGCCGCGACTGTAGCGCGCCGGCCCCTCGATGCTACAATACCGGCGTCGTCCGCACGGGCGGCCAGGGGGTGAAGAGCGTGGGAACGTTCTCGAACAAAGTGGTGATCGTGACCGGCGGAGCGCTGGGAATCGGGCGCGCCACGTCGCTGGAGTTCGCGCGAGAAGGCGCGCACGTCGTGGTCGCCGACCTGAACGCGCAAGCCGGGCGGGCGATCCTGGCCCAGATCGACGACCTCGGAACCCGCGGGCGATTCGTCGAAGCCGACGTCAGCAAAGCGCTGAATTGCGAGCGGGTGGTCGCGGAAGCAGTCACCGCGTTTGGTGGGGTCGACGTCTTATTCAATAATGTGGGGATTCAGCCG
>JBOGTX010000357.1:0-2165 GCA_050695695.1 Chloroflexota bacterium | reverse complement strand
GATTAGCTCTGCTGGAAGTCGACCTCGACTTCGTTCCAATTGCCCTGGCCGGGCACGCAGCTCGCGCTGAAGTTGACGGTCACGATGTTGGACGCCTGGTTGCCGGCGCCATCGATGACCATCACGTACCACTTGCCGGGCCGAACGCCGCCGCCGACGATCCGATCCCAGTAGCCATCCTGGCCATTGTTGTTCCGGGTGCTCGCGATGTAGACGTTCCCGTAATCGTTCCAGCTCTTGAGGGTCATGCCATTCACCCCCTGGCCGCTGGCGTTACGGGTGTACGCCGTCATGTAGGTCGTGCCGCAGTTCTCGACCCCCGAGACGTTCACCGAGCGCCACGAATAGTTGGTCGCCGGTGGTGGAGCGGCGGTCGGAGCCGGGGTTGGCGACGCCGCGGGCGCCGGCTGAATTGACGTTCCGCCCGGTCCGAGCGCCTGAGTCGCTCCCGATGGCAAAAGGCCCGCTTCCTTCAGGAGGTCGCCGCCGAGCACGCCAACCACCGTTCCCGGTGCCGGCATGCCGGGCACGCCGCCGGTCCAGAGCTGGAAGGTGATGCGCTGGAAGCGCTGGGACATGAAGGGTCCGTGTTGTTCGGGCTGCGACATTGGCAGACCATAGAGGTTGATCGCCTGGGTCTCGTTCCAGTTGGCGATCGCCCCGGGATTCGGATTGGCGAGAAACTTCGCCTTGATGGCGTCGTTGGTCAACCAGCCCAGCCGGGTGGCGACCGCCTTCTGGAAGTCACCGTTGGAGCCGTCGTTCGAGATCGGTCGCGGCACGCCCTTCACGTTGAAGAGCCAATCATCCTGATTGGCCGCCTGCAGGATCTCGAAGGTATTGCTCAGCACCGCCTGATCCAACTCGGGGCGCCACTGCAAGACCCCTCGTTGGAACGGCTGATAATTGAATCCATCGGAGCCGACGTATGGCTCACCAACCGGGTAGCCAAGCGTGGCGACGCTGCCGAGCCGCTGAAACTCCGACCAGAACTTAATCGTGTGGCCGTTGGCATCGGTGCCGGAGTCGCGCACCGCGTAGCCATGTCCCTGGCCGCCACCGGTTTGGCTGAAGAACCAGCCGCCCGGGATCGAGTAGTCCGGACCGTTCGCGGCGAACACCGAGCCGGCCGACGCCGCCAAGAGGAGAATCGCCAGGCCGACGCCGAGCATTCTGGCCCAGGCCCTCGCGGAAAAGTGAAAGGAACGCACGCCGCCTCCTGACTGGTTGATTGGTGGCGGGGCGATTCTACTTTTTCGACGGCCGCCCGTCAAGACGCCAGCGAGCGCCTTCGCGAACCCCGCCCTGGCAGCTCTGGCGACGGCAACCCCTTGACGTGGGCGCTTCAGTCGGTAGACTCGATCCAATAATCGGTGCTGGGTAGGAGATCGGGCCGGGGAGCCGCATGAGCACGTCGATCAGCGTCATCGTTCGGTCGAAGAACGAGGAAAAGACGGTCGGAAGGACCTTGCGTTCGATCTGGGAGCAGTCGCTCCAGCCCCGCGAGGTGATCTTGATCGACAACGCCTCGACCGACCGGACCAAGGACATCGCCCGCGACTTTGGCTGCACCATCGTCAACATCTCCGACGACGCGTTCAATCATGCCACCTCCTGCAACATCGGGGCGGCCCGGAGCACCGGCGATCTCATGGTTTTCACCAATGCTCACGCCTTCCCGACGAGTCCGGAGTGGCTGCGGACTGGCGTCGAGCACTTCACCGATTCGCGGGTCGCCGGCGTGTACGGCCTGCCGCTGGTCGACGGGCGAGCCTCGCTCCCCGAGCGGCTTGTCGAGACCTCCAAGGGTATCCTGTTCGGGCGCCCTGGCTTTCGGGTGATCTCGCAGGCGTCAATCTTTTGTGGGCTTGGCCTGATGAGCACCAGTGGCGCGATGCTCCGGCGCGACCTCTGGGAAGCGCACCCATTCGACGTCGGGGTGTCCGCCCGGGGCGGCGGCGAGGACTCCGAATGGGGCTTCTACTTCCTCCGGCAGGGCTACCGGATCATCGAAGACGCGAAGTTCGCGGTCTACCACTGCCACGGCGACAGCGTGATCAAATACCTGAAGCGCTCCTACTCCTATTACCTGACCTATTTCCACGCCTATCGTCGCAGCCGGGCCAACTGACCGAAACGACCAGGTCTGAATTTGTGCCTCGCCG
>JBOGTX010000356.1:0-2903 GCA_050695695.1 Chloroflexota bacterium | reverse complement strand
TCCCACGGGCACAACAAGTTTTGACGATCGATCCGCCTGTACCGTTAACCACGCTCTCTGAGAGATCGGCGCCAGCGCCGACATCCGAGTCGCCGGAAAAGGTGAAAGCGCCGTTGTTGTTCAACGTCGCCTGCCCGTTCATCGCGAGGTTGGACGCCGCGAAGTTCTCATCGGTGGTTGGACCGTTCAAGGTGAGCGTTGCATTGGCGAGGAACTCTTGTCCACTTTCACTGGTCAACAAGGCAGTCGCGCCCTGAGCGACGACAAAGGTTCCAGTTGGCCCGAGCGTGCCGCCGTTCCAGGTGAAGCTCTTGTTGACGGTGAGCTGCCCTGGCCCCTGAATCGCCGCGGTATCGTCCAGCTCGAGGTTATCGACCGTCACCTTTTCAGTCGAAGACTGGCCGATGGCGAGACCGCTGCCGTTTCCCTCCTCGACCTTGACCGGGCCGCCGGTGATCGTCGTGCCATTCGAGAGCACCAATCCCCCGTTGATGGACGGCCAGAAGTCGAGCGACGCGCTCGGCGCCACCGTGAAATTGCCACCGACGTTCCCCACCGGGCTGGCGATGATCAGCTGGCTGGCCGGCACGTCGATCGTGCCCGAGCTAGCGATGCCGCCACACTGCAGCACGAGGTTGTAGATCGTCACCGTCATCTTGCTTTGAATGGGCGTGGAGAAACATTGATTGGTTTGCTGCAGGTCGCCGACGATCACCGTCAAGCCGGCCGGGCCATACTGGGTCCACCCGGTTGACGTCGGCGGCGACGTCGTTCCCGGATAGCCGCCGACGATGGTCAGCGACGTCCAGTTCGACGGAATCGAGTAGCCCGGCGCGCCCGATTGATAGAAGTCCTGGCTGAGCTCGATCGTATCGCCCAGCGCCGCTCCATCGATCGCGGTCTGAAGGTCGGTGATCTGGGCAGGGTTCGCGCAGGGCGCGGTCTGGGCATAGGTGCCGCTTTTCTGGACGCACCAGGTCTGCGGGGTTGGGGGAATCGCCAGCCGGGCCGCCGCGACCGGCGCGGTCGCCCACAGCGCGAGCGCCAGGCCCACCATCGGCGCGAGGCCCAGGACCGCCCGGCCGGCCCGCCCGAGTAGTGTCTTCAACGTCGCAAATCCTGGAATCGTGAAATCAAGGAGAGCCAAAAGTTCGTCGCCTGACGTGGAGGGCCACGACCGCACCCACGCCCGCCACCAGCCAGGCTGGATCGTAGCACCCGTGGCACCGGCCGGTCAAGGGCCGGTGCCCTCACGCGACCGCCCGGCCAGATCGATCGTCACGGTGTCGCCAGCCGTCTTGCCCTCCGCGCCGATCAGCGGTAAGCGCTTCCCATTTGATGGTAGGTACAGGCCCACCTGCACGAGGTGGAGTCCGATCGGCGCTTCAGTCGGCACCGCGATCGCGTGATCGTCATAGAGAATCTGGCCGTCCGCCCAGCCGCTGGTCGGCGCGTAGCCGCTCGCCGGCGGGTCGTCGTGCTGGGCGACCAACTTTCCGTCGTCGGTGACGAGGTGGACGAACACCGTGTAATCGGGGCGCCTGGTCGCGACGGGACCGGCGCGCCATTCTAGCGTCAGGTCGAAGCTCTTGCCTGGCGTCGGTGGGCCTTCGCTCAGGGAATAGCCGGTGAGGCTGATTCCTTCGCCGAACTGGTGGGAGAGCGGCGTGAGTCGAGCCTCGGCGGGGCGCGTCAGGTAGCGCAGCAGGCGAAACCGACCGACCGGCTCATCTCCCACCTGCACGAGCGAACGGTCGAGCATCGCCTCGATCCCATTGCTCGGCGCCTTGGCCGGCGTCTGGGTCACGAGCCAGATTCGGGGATACTTTCCCTCGAATGCCTGGATGCGCTTGACGATGATCGGGTTCGGATGGGGCTCTTCGATCCAACCGAGCTCGGGGAGCGGACGCTTTTGCCAGTTATCGTAGGGGACAACGTCGCTTGGAATGAGCTGGACGATCCCGGTATCGAGGGGAGCCTTCGCGAACGCCTGAACGATCGCCGCGGTCGTCGGATCCGGTGACTGGGCGTAGATCGTCAGCGCCCGATCAACGCCCCCGCCCACCACGACCGCGGCGAGCGCCAGGGTTGGCAGCCAGAGCAACCAGCCACGGACGCGCCAGACGACGGCAAAGCCCACGATCGCGGCGCCGGCGCCGATCAGGACCGCGGTCAGCGCCGGCGAGTTCACCGCGCTCGGGCCAGTTCGCTCGATCCAGGCGAAGTCGAGCCATTGACGGGTCAACAGGGGAATCTGATGGATGATCGGCTGGTAGCGGAGGTCGTACAGGGTCAGGGTGTCCGGCTTGGAGTTGAGCGGCAGCAGCGAGACGAGGTAAACGGTGTGATCGACCGAAATGCCAAGCACCTGAATCCCGAAGCTGAGCGCGCCCAGGGCCGCGACCAGGGCCTTGAGCGGCAGGGCCTTCATGCGGGCAAATCCCTCCGTCAGAAAGAGCGCGATCAGCGGGAGGACCGGCACGATGAAGCGCGGCCCCCAGGCCCAGGCGCCCCACCAGACCCACCAGCTTCCGTACAGCACCAGGTGAATGGCGATGATCGCGCCAAGCAGCGCCGCGAACGACGGAAAGCGGCGCGCGAATGACCAGGCGAAGAAAGGCACCAGCAGCAAAAGCGGCGTGTACACGAAGATGCTCTTGCCCGGCGAAAACAGAAAGCCAGCGACCCCGACCCAGACCGGCGTCGAAAAGCTCTCCCAATGCGCATAGCCGCTGGCCAGCGGGTTTCCAAACCGGACCAGATCGTAGAGCATCAGCAGCGTCGCCACCGGCGCCACGCCAATGCCGAACCAGATCAGGGCAGCGATGGCCGCGCGGGCCGACGACGGCCAGTTCCGGCGTCGACCGGGGGCATGGCCTGGGGTTCCCTCACCCCCTACCCCC
>JBOGTX010000355.1:0-1993 GCA_050695695.1 Chloroflexota bacterium | reverse complement strand
CCGCTTCCTTGGTCGAGATCTGGGTTCGGCGGGCATCGCCATACCTGGTCTTGAGATCGATCAGGTCGTCGCGAACCAGGCGCAGGATCTTCAGGGGATTGGCGAGCAGCGCTTCGAGCTTGCCGATCACCACCTGAACGTCCTTGAGCTCCTGAAGGATCTTCTGGCGTTCGAGCGCGGCCAGTCGCCGCAATTGCATGTCCAGGATCGCCTGGGCCTGGATCTCGGTCAGCTTGAACCGCGCGATCAAGCTCGCGCGTGCCGCCTCGGCGTCCGCCGCCTGGCGAATCGTCTGGATGACAGCGTCGAGGTTATCCAGGGCGATCTTCAAGCCTTCCAGGATGTGGGCGCGCTGGCGCGCCTTTTCCAGGTCGAACTGGATGCGCCGGGTCAGCACCGACTTGCGGTAATTCAAGTATTGGAGCAGCGCCATCTTCAGGGTCAGCGTCCGCGGCTGGCCGTCGACCAGCGCCAGCATGTTTACCGAGAACGAGCTGCGCATCGCGGTGTGCTTGCTGAGGATGTTGATGACCTGTTGCGGGATGGCATCGCGCTTCAGCTCGATGACGATGCGCATGCCCTCGCGGTCGGACTCGTCGCGCAGGTCGCTGATGCCGTCGATACCGGGAATCTTCCGCTCTTTGGCCAGCTCGGCGATGCGCTCGATCAGGCTTGCCTTGTTCACCTGGTAGGGCAGCTCGCGAACGATGATCTGGTAGCGTCCGGCGCGCACCTCGTCGATCTCGACCCTTGACCCGACGACGACCCGTCCGTGGCCGGTCGTGTAAGCCTGCTTGATTCCCTCCAGGCCGTGGATGATGCCGCCGGTCGGGAAGTCGGGGCCCCGAACGATCTCCATCAGCTTGTCGGGGGTGATGTCGATCATCCCGTTGACGTGTTCGAGCAGGGCGTGCGCCAGCTCGGACGGAGCGCCCGGTTGCTGGTCCGGCGCCCGCGGCAAACTCCTGACCGCGCCGCGAAGCTGCGTCTGGAGGGCGCGCGGCAGCTTCTCGAAGCTGGCGATCAGCGTCGCCTCATCCACCGGCAGTCCCATCACCCGCGACCAGACCAGATCGAAAGGAATGCCCTTGCCGATGCAGGCGTCGTAGTGATCGATGATGTAGATCGCCGCGTCGCAGATCTCGTGGAGGTTGTGGGGTGGAATGTTGGTCGCCATGCCGACGGCGATGCCCGACGAGCCGTTGACCAGCAGGTTCGGCAGCTTGGCGGGCATCACCGTCGGCTGTTTGAGCGTCTCGTCGAAGTTCGGCTCGAAATCGACGGTATTCTTATCGATGTCGACCAGTAGCTCCTCGGCGAGAGTAGTCAAGCGAGCTTCGGTGTAGCGCATCGCGGCCGGAGGGTCCCCATCCACGCTACCGAAGTTACCTTGCCCATCCACCAGCGGGTAGCGCATCGAGAAGTCCTGGGCGAGGCGGACCATCGTGTCGTAGATCGGGGCGTCGCCGTGCGGGTGGTAGCGGCCCATGGTATCGCCGACGATGCGGGCGCTTTTCTTGAAGGCCGCGTTATGGCGGACGCCGAGCTCGTCCATGGTGTAGAGGATGCGCCGCTGGACCGGTTTCAGCCCGTCGCGCACGTCCGGGAGGGCGCGCGCGGTGATCACGCTCATCGCGTAATCGAGGTACGCGCCGCGCATCTCCTCTTCGATTTTCACCAGCCGCACGTTTCCGATATCCACGCGTTGCCCCTTTGCGAAGAATCTAGAAGTCAGGAGTCAAAGCAGAAGCGGCCACGGGTCAGACGTCGGGAATCGCGGCCGGCTGAGATGCAGCTCGCCATACAATATGTGCTGCCGTGGTAATTTTAGCGGATTTGGCGCCGGAATGCCATAACGGCGCAGGATCGGCGACCGACCAAAAACGCGGGACGGCAAGCGGGCACTGTAACCCTCGGGCGTACCTTCTCTGAGCGAACCAAGAACCAGGGGAGGCCTACCGATGTCTGACGTATCCAATCGGTTGTCCCCGGC
>JBOGTX010000354.1:0-4467 GCA_050695695.1 Chloroflexota bacterium | reverse complement strand
CGCCAAACTCGCGCTCGGTCGGCGCGTAGTAATAGGTCTTGGTCCGGCCGTCCGCCGCGTGCAGGCTTTCGTAGATCGTCACCGGCGAGAGCGTGCGCACGACCACCGCGCCCTCGACCGCTGGCGTTGGCCGCAGGTCGACCGAGTCGACGCTCAGCGTCTCTTCACCCAGCCGCACCGTTCCCCCACGTAGCCAGGTGCTCGCCAGCTCTTCGACCAGCGCGTGGATCGGCGAGGCGACCTGGAGCGTCACCGGCCCGCGAAAGTGCAGGCAATCTCCTACCCGATCGTACGGGCCACTCAGACGAGAGAAGACGAACAGGCGAAACGACCGCGCCCCCACCGGGAACCCACGCTCGTGGACGAACCGGGCCATGCGCTCGTTCCAGGACGAATAGATCAGTCCCTGAACGATCGCGTTGTATTGGATCGGAAGCAGGGCGCCAGCCGACGCGGTGGGATTCAAGCAAACAATCGCGCGCACTCGTGGTCTCCTAACCAGCCAGAACGCGGGAGATTATATGCACCGACCAGGCTGGGAACAAGGGAATTACTCCGCTCGCTTCATGAGTAATTTCCCCCTTCGGGACGGAAGTGCGACCGGTTCACGTTTTCCCGCGTCACCGTTTCGTCTTCGCCGGGTGATGCCGCGGTCCGCTCGCCAGCGCTTTGCCCACTTCGCGTCCCCCGTCCCCCTTCGCGCGCTTCGCGCCTTCGCGGTGCTGGTCTCTCGCCGCCCCAAATGATCGACAGCGGCTGAGCGTACCCGTCGCCAGGGTCAAGCGCTTGCAAGAGATAATGCTGGCCCGACTCCGCGTCGACCCCGCGTGCTAGAATAGCCGGAGAATCCCACAGGCGCTACTGGAGTCGCTCCGACCGGCCGGCGTCCCTCGCGGGCTCAGGTGCCCGCCCATCCCCGGCCGGCAGTCGCCCTCTACTTTCCCTGCCGGATCGTTATATATTGAGGAGGATGAGCCATGCGCGACCAACTCTCCCGACGACGTCTGCTCAAGATCGTGGGGGCCGGATCTGGACTTGCGCTCGCCGCTCCGCTGTTGCAGGCGTGTTCCCCGGCCTCATCCGAGGTACCAGCCCCGACCGCGGGAGCGTCCTCGAGCGCCGCCGCGAAGCCAACCGCCGGGGCAACGGCGGCCGCCCAACCGACGGCCGCCGCCTCGGCGGCGCAGCCGACCACGGCCGCAGCCGCCCAGGCGACGAGCACCCCGTCCGTCGCCTACGCGCCGTCGGCCCATACCCAGGCCATCCCGACTCCGCCGTCCTTCGCTACCATTCCCGAGGCGGCCAAAGACCCCCTCAAGGTCGAGGCGAACGCCAACGTCGACGCCGAATACTTCTCCGGCGGCTACGGCACCGACTTCCTCTCCTACCTTGACGGCCTCTTTCTCAGCCTCCATCCGGGGACCAAAGTGAACGGACATTTCATCCAGCGCGAGCAGGAGCAGCTCCAGCCCCGATTCGTCGCCGGCAACCCTCCGGACGTCATCTACAACGGTGGCGCGGGCGATCTGAGCGTCTCGGCGCTGGTCACCGACGGGCAGTTGTTGGATCTCGCGAGCGTCATGAGCGCGCCTTCTTTGGATTCACCGGGCAAGACCGTGGCGGAGACGCTGGCCCCCAACTCGCAGCTCAACGGGTACTACGGCGGCAAGCAGTACGCCATCGAGTTCGTCTCGTATTATCAGGGGATCTGGCACAGCTCGTCCCTGTTCACCAAGAAGGGCTGGAAATTCCCGAGCACCTGGGACGACATGATCTCCTTTTCCAAGGACTTGAAGAAGGACGGAATGAACCCCTGGACGTACCAGGGGAAGTACCCGTCCTACATGAACGCACTGCTGGACTCGTTCATTTTCCACCAGGGCGGCTGGGACGCGGTGCTGATGATCGACAACCTCGAGCCCAACGCCTGGAAGCAGCCGTCGGTCAAGGCTGGCCTGGACGCGATGTACGAGCTGGTCACGAACGACTTCTTCATGCCCGGTACCTCCGGCCTGACCCACACCGAGTCCCAGGCGGAGTGGCTCAAGGGGAACGCGGTCTTCATCCCCTGCGGCACCTGGCTGGAGCGGGAGATGCTCAGCTTGATCCCCCCCGGTTTCGATATGGTGGTCAATTCAATCCCGCCGTTGTCCGGCGACAAGCAGACGAGTACGTCCATCGAAGGCGCGTTCAGTGGCGACTTCATCGTGCCGAACAAGGCCAAGTATCCAAACGCCGGCCTGGAGCTCTGTCGGCTCTTGCTCTCGCAAGCCGAGGCCAAGTTTTTCGCCCAGAACGTTCTTTCGCCGATGGTCGTCGCCGGCATCGACTACAGCGACATCAAGAGCACCGCTTTCCAGTCCGCCCAGGCGATGATCAAAGCGGCCGACAACAACGTTTTCAGCTTCCAGTACCCGAGCTGGTACCAGAAGCTGTACAACGTGGAACAAAACCAGTTAGGGGCGCTGCTGACGAAGCAGGCCACGCCCGCCCAGGTCATGGACAACATTCAGGCTCAAGCCGATAAGACCGCCAAGGACCCATCGGTGACGCGTTACAAGCGCGAAAAGCCTTCCTGACGCCGATTCGTCCGATGCAACGACACAAATACCGACTGATCGTTCCGTTTCTCTTGCCATCGGCGGTGGTGTACGTGGTTTTCGTGCTCTACCCGTACGTCTCCGCGATGTACACCAGCCTGACGATCTGGCACGGCTTCAGCCCGACGAAGAAATTCGTCGGGCTCTATAACTTCGAGCAGCTCATCCAGGACAATCTCTTCTGGAACGCGCTCGAGCACAACGTGATCTATCTGATCGCGCTGCCGTTGTGCACGCTCTCGCTCGCGCTCTTCTTCGCCTTCCTGTTTACCCAGGTGCGCGAGACCGATCGATTCTACAAGCTCAGCCAGGTCTATCGCATTACCTACTTCTTTCCCCAGGTTATGTCCGCCGTCGCGATCGCCGTCCTCTGGAGCTTCGTCTTCCACCCAACCATCGGGATTCTCAACGCCGTGTTGCGCGTCGTCGGGATCCACGGACCGACCTGGCTCGGCGAGCCCCAGACGTCGCTGATCTCGGTGCTGATCGTCGCGGTCTGGTCGGCGATCGGCTTCTACATGATTCTCTTCATCGCCGGAATGCAGTCGATCGCCCTGGACTACTACGAGGCGGCCCGGATCGATGGCGCCGGTGGCTGGCACATCTTCTGGGATATCACCTGGCCGCTCCTCTGGGACCATACCCTCGCGGCGCTCGTCTTCATCTGCATCGGCGCGATGGACATGTTCACGCTGACCCAGGTGCTGACCGAGGGCGGGCCGAACAACTCGTCGGACGTGCTTTCGACGTATCTCTACCGCACGGCGTTCCAAGACAGCCAGTTCGGCTACGCCACGGCGATCGGCGTCGCGCTCTTCATCGTCACGATGATCGTCGCCGGGGTCATGTTTCAACTGGGGCGCCGCGAGCGCCTGGAGTACTGATCATGCCGATATAGACCGGATCGTCGCCCGCCGCGAAGGCCGTCTCCGGCGCGGTGGCCGCCGAGGTGGCCACCGCGCCCATCGAGCGCGCCCGAAAGGTCGTGATCCACGTTGTCCTGGTCGCCTGGCTACTTATCGTCGTCTTCCCATTCATCTGGCTCATCTACACGTCGTTCAAGACCGACAAGCAGATTTTCTTCAATCCGTGGCTGCTCCCGCGCACCTGGCACCTCGATAACTACGTCCGGGCGTGGTCCGGCGCCCACCTCGGAACGTTCTTCGTCAACAGCATCGTCGTCGTGGTGTTCTCGTTATTCTTCACGCTGTTGCTCTCGGCGATGACGGCGTACGTTCTCGCGCGGTACGATTTTCCGGGGCGCCAGATCGTGACCTACACCTTCATGGCCGGGCTGACCTTCCCGGTGTTCCTCGCCCTGGTTCCGCTTTTCTTCGTCGTGAAGTCATTCGGTCTGATCGACTCGCTACCGGGATTGATCGTCGTCTACGTCGCGTACTCCCTGCCCTTCAGCATCTTCTTTCTGATCGGGTTTTTCCGCGGCCTGCCCTCCGAGCTCGCGGATGCCGCGATCATCGACGGCGCCAGTCAGCAGCAAGTTTTCTGGCAAATCATGCTCCCGCTGGCTCAACCGGGCCTGCTGACGATCGGCATCTTCAACTTCCTCGGCCAGTGGAACCAGTACATCCTGCCGCTCGTCCTGATTCAAAACTCGGCGAAGTACGTCCTGACCCAGGGGCTCGCGTACCTGGCCATCCAGCAATACTACACCAGCGACTGGAGCGCCCTCTTCGCGGCGCTGGTGATCGTCATGATCCCGACGCTCCTGGTCTACGTGGTCTTCCAGGGCCAGCTCAGTCGCGGCATCACGGTGGGCGCGTTGAAGGGGTAACGCCTCGGCGGTGGCCGCGCCGGGGGGAGGCCACCCCTTTTCGGAGTAGGGATTTCGCGGGCGTCCGGGGGGACC
>JBOGTX010000353.1:0-1955 GCA_050695695.1 Chloroflexota bacterium | reverse complement strand
GGCGCTGAATCGACCGCTCCCAGTCGGCGTAAATCAGATCGTAATCCGCGGCCAGCTCGTCGTAGAACCGCTGGGTCGACGACGTTGGCGAGGAATCTGGCATCAGACGGTCCTCCATCGTGTTCAGCCCGAGGCGCCGGGCGTGGTGAGGGAACCGGCGAGCCCGCGCTCACTTCCCTCTCCCGAAGGGCTAAGGAGATGGCAGCTTGGTACGCTATTGAAATCGCTTCGGGCTCCCGACGGCGATCCACGGTTGGTCCCGGAGGTTTCGCCATCCGTAGGCGACCTCCTCGAGCTGGGCATTCCCGAACGTGATATTCCGGGTACGCACAGTCAGGCCACCCAGCTTCTCGTAAAAGCCGCGCGACGGATTGTCGACGAGCACCCAAACCTGCATTCCGGTCAGACCTGCCTCGATCAATCGCCCCGCGACTCGCCGCGTTAGCTCTTGCCCGATGCCCCTCCTCTGATGGCTTTCGAGAATGTAGATCGCGTAGAGCTCACCCTGGTACAAGGGATCGCCCGTCCGCTCCGGACCACCACAGGCGAACCCGACGATGCCGTCGTCCGGGTCTTCAGCGACGAAGACGATCTGCGCGCCATCCGGGTGGCAAAGGCCGCTTTCCCACTCGGCCTGGCGCGCCGCGTAGGATAACCGGGCCAGGACGTCGTCGGGGATGACTCCGCGGTAGGTTGTACGCCAGCTATCCACGTGAATCCGCGCGATGCTTGCCGCGTCGGAGCAGGCGGCGTCTCGACATCGCATGACGCTACCTCAGGGCGCTTGCCCAGATCAGGCCGGCCAGGGACGCGACCAGGAGAACGCTCACCGCGACCAGCAGGGGAAGGTACCACGCCGGCAGGCGTGGCTGTTCGGTCACGGTGGCGGCCCGCCCATTGCTCGCGGACGGCGGCAACGGCGCTCGGGCCGAGGCCGGCGCCGACTTCGCCAGGTTTTGATTGCTGGCCACCCCGGAGTTCCCGGCTGGGCCGGAAAGTGCGCCGGCTGGCGTTCCGGATGGCGGTACCGCTGGAGCTGCCGCCGGCACCGCCTGGACCGCGGCGGCGGGCACGGCGGCCGACGATGCCGCGGCTTGCTGACCGGACGGAGCCTCGCCGGATTTCGGCGTCGCCTGCGCGGCGGCGTGGAACGGCTCGGCGGCGCGCGGGGCAGCTTCCGGCGCGGCGGACGAGGGCGCCGAGCTGGCCGATTGGACCCGGGCCGCGGCATCGAGCGCGCGGGACGTGGACACTGCCGGATGGACGCTGGTGGGAAGGACGAACTGGAGCGCGAACACCGCGACGAACACCGCGGCGAGCGCGCTCGTCGAGAACCGGAGCCAGGCCAGCGACCAGCGCCGCTGAGGCGGCGCAGCCACGGTGAAGGGGTGGGGGACCGCTCGCAGCGGCACCTGCCGGACCAGATGAACGGTCAGGCGAAGGCTCTCGTAATCTCGCCGACAGGTCGGGCAGGTCGCCAGATGCGCCTGTACCAGCTGCCGCTGGGCATCAGCCAGGTCGTCATTCAGATAATCCGAGAGCAGATCGTGCACGTGCTCCGCGCCGTCGATCGAGACTGGCTCATTCATGTCGGTTGGTTCCAATCATGGCACCGCGTTGTGCCCCGGTTCGTGATCGCCTCTCCCTCTGGGAGAGGCGATCACCACTGTCGGGCCTCGGAAATCTTCCCACGCTTTAGACGGAATTACGCCTGCCAAAGTTCCGGATGCCCCATCAGGTAATCGCGCAGTCGTCCCCGGGCGCGGCTCAGGCGCGACTTGACCGTGCCCAGGTTGATCTGCAGCACGGCGCCGATCTCGTCGTAGCTGAGCCCATGGATATCGTACATCACCAGTACCGCGCGCTGGTCCACCGGCAGCCGGCCGAGGCCAACCTCGAGCTGCTCGGCGAGCTCGCGCCGCATGGTGATTGTTTCGGGAAGCTCGCCCGGGTCC
>JBOGTX010000352.1:0-1745 GCA_050695695.1 Chloroflexota bacterium | reverse complement strand
TTCGTCCAGCACAACGAGGTGAGGCAGATCTATGTGCCGACGAACGCCTACTACACGAGCCGAGTCGTGGACGCGGTCACCGGTGTGCTCCAGGAGAAGGAGCTCGATCTGCTGGTGTGTGAGATGTCGCTGGATGGCATGCCGGAGTTCCACGATCGTTTTCGCGGGGCGAAGAACTCCTTCCAGAAAGCGATGGAGACCTACGAGGCGCTGGCGGAGCTTCAGCAGCGCGATCCGCGGCTTCGGATCCACGCGATCTCGACCGCGACCGACGTCAACATCGACGAGATCCGACGGCTGACGACCTATCTCTACGAGCGCTGCCCTCACATGGATCATCACAACCTCGCGATCATTCGCGGCGATCGCAAGAACCCGGATCTGGCGGCCCCGTTGTTGAACGAGTATCAGAAGCTGTATCAGTACATTCGGCGACTCTGGGCCCCGCGGGAGCGCGGCCGCTACGGCGCGGTGGTCGAGCCGATGCTCCAGTGGGCGAAAGTCGAGACGCTGAAACAGCGGTGGCAGATCGCCCCGTGCAGCGCCGGGCGCCTCAGCGCGGTCGTCTACGCCAACGGCGACGTCAGCGTGTGCGAGATGCACAAGCCGATCGGAAACCTGCGCCAGAAGTCGTTCCCCGAGATCTGGGAGTCGGAAGAGGCCCGGGCGCTGCGCCAGTCGATCGCGAATCGGGAATGCTATTGCACGACCGAGGTCTTCCTCTGGCCGAGCATCGTCTACCAACCGCCAAGCCTGGCCCGGGCCATGGTGGGCGCCCGGGTCTGGGAGAAGGCCGGTCCGTTGAACCCGGACGAGATTCCGACCATCGAGCTGGACGAGAACAAGCTGCCGGTTGGGTGAGGGCGGATCGTGATCCTTGGCGTGAATGGCATTCGCCTGGCCGGCAAGCGTAGCGGCGTCGGGCGCGCGATCGAGGCGGTTCTCCGGTGTCTCCAGGAGCTGGACCACCCTTTCAGCGAGATCCGGGTCTATTCGCCCGCGCCAATCGACGACCCGATCACGTTTCGCGGCGGGGTTCGAAACGTCGTGTTGCCGGCGCGGCTTCATCCGGGGCTCTGGGAACAATTCGCCCTTTTGAGGGCGCACGGCTCCCGCGACGTCCTCTTCTGCCCAAGCTACGTCATGCCGCTGCTGGCGCGCTGCCCGACGCTGCTGGTGCACCACGGCTCGTACGAAGGGTACAAGGAGGCGGCGCGAGCCTACTCGCCCTGGCAGCGGGCCAAGGCGCGGACGATGTACGACCTGAGCGCGCACCGCGCCTCGATCGTCTCGACGGTCAGCGAGTACAGCCGGCGCGACATGGCGCGTTACTATCGGCTCGCCCCGGACGACATCCAGGTGATCCCCGAGGGGGTCGACACCCGGCGGTTTCGCCCGATCGGCGACCGGGCGTTGCTCGCGCATTGGCGCCAGCGCATTCTTGGCCAGGACGTGCCGTTCATTCTGTACGTGGGGAAACCCACCCGCCGGCGCAATCTACCAAGCCTGCTGCGCGCGTTTGATCGGCTCAAGCGCCAGCGCGCCCTGCCGCACAAGCTGCTCCTGATCGGCACGGCGCTGCCGGGCACGTCGTTCGAGCGGGACATCGAAGAGCTCGGCTTGCAGGATGAAGTGATCGACGTCGGCTACCTTCCCCACGAGGACATCGTGCTTGCCTACAACGCCTGCGGCGCGTTCGTCTACCCATCCTCCTACGAGGGCTTCGGCATGCCGGTGCTGGAGGC
>JBOGTX010000351.1:0-2619 GCA_050695695.1 Chloroflexota bacterium | reverse complement strand
ACGCGCAGCGGCAGTCGGCGGACTGGGTGCTCCAGCACCTGCCGCGGAACAGCCGGATCGTCATCGACGACTACATGTGGACCGATCTCCACGATCCAGCCAACGGCTCGCAAGGATTTCCCAACGCGCACTGGCACTGGAAAGTCGACCTCGACCCGGCGATTCAGATCGGCGTCTTCCACGACGACTGGCGGACGATCGATTATGTGGTGACGACGCCCCAACTGCTCGGCGACATGCGCACCGGAAACCTGAAGCTGGTCACCGCGGCGGTCCAGCACTCGAAGCCGATCGCCCACTTCGACACCGGCGGCTGGCCAATCGACGTACGGCAGGTCGAGAAGTGATCGGTCGCGCGATTCGAGAGGGATGCTCATTCATTTGCTTGGATATCTAAAGAGAATGGCTGCCTGCGGGCGGTCGTGGCCGTTCGTCGGCTCGACCGAGAGCGGATAGCTTCCCCACCAGGGGCCGGCCGGCCAGTAGGTGCCGCCGGCGATCCGCGGGCTCGCCTCGAGGGCGGCGAGAAATCGATCGAGGACGTCGAGCCAGCGCGGATCGTCGGCGGGAACGCCGTACTCGGTCAGGATGCCCCGCGCGTCCCGGCGATTGAGCCATTCGAGGAACGGCCGCAGACGATCGACGCCAGTGCATGGGGTGGCCCCGTCCGCGGCGTAGCTTCGGGCGTAGGTGCCGCTCCCGTCCCGATCGAAATAATCGTGGGCGGCGTACAGCAACCGGCCGGTCGGGTCGCGAACGTCGAGGGTCGGGTTGTTCGCCGGCCACTGGCTAGCGCTCTGCCAGCCGTAACCGGGAACCAGCACCCATGCCGTCCGGTCGTGGTCGCGAATCGCGTTGGTGGCCACCTGGGCAAGCGATGCCCAGGTCGCGGAGCCGCCCGGTAGATCGTGCGGCTCGTTCATCAGCTCGTAGCCGAAAAGTCCGGGTTGCCCCACCATTGCCTGGGCCAACTGCCCCCAGACGTCGGCGAAGCGCGCCGCGTCGGCCGTCGTCAGCGGCTTGTCATAGTATCGTCCGTAATCGTGGAGATCCAGGATCACTGACTGGTGGTTCGCCGCCGCCGCGTCCAACACCGCCCGGAGACCGGCCACATCCTTCGCCGATAACGGGCCGAAGGGCTCGGGCTGGATCCGCTCCCAGAGGAAGGGCAGGCGCACCAGAGTCAAGCCGTGACGGGCGAAGTATTCGAGACGCTGACGATCGGCCGGATAGAGGTAATCCGTTCCCAGGGTACCGGGAAGCCGGCTCGCGGTGAACTCGCCGCCGCCGATTCCCACCCCGAACTGCTTTTCGTCGTTGGCCGATGGCGGCGCGGCCGGAGCCGCTGCGCCCTGGGCGGCGGCGAACGCCGGAGCGCAGGAAAAGGCCGGGTTATCGCCGGCCGGCGCGGTCAGCAGCCCGGCGACGAGCGCGATGGAGAGCGCGAGTCGCAACCCGGCCGTGGTGCCGGCTCCGGAAAGCGAGAATCCATCTGGGAGCGAGAAACGAGGAGCGATCGCCGACCCTCTCGATAAGCCCGGTACCCCGCCGCGTTGGCGGTCCATGGGCCAATTCGTTGGCGATGGCATCGCGGCAGCGTCGCCACCCGGCCATGGTACCAGATGGACCGAGTCTGTCTAATGACACGCCTGGCCCAGCAGCGTCGTCGTGTCGGCGCCATTGGCAACCTGCTGGACGCTGGCATGACGGATCCCCAGCGGCTGGAAGGGCGAGACTGCCTGGACGCCCGGCTGGGCGAGGTGGAGCTGGTAACAGCCGACGAACGTCTGAGTGGCGCCGTCGGTCGTCGTCGCGACGAGCGCGATCGGCACCGAGTAGTTGAGCTGGCCGGCCCCGGGGTCGCTGGTCACCGGGCCGGTGATCAGGGTGACGGAAGCCGTCTTCGTGTAGCCCTGCTGGAACTGGCCGAAGGGCGGAAGCTGGGACGCGGCGGCGCCCGGTTCCCAGTAGGAATACGCCCGCGCGTACTCCCGGCGATTGATCGCGTTGTCATAGGATCGGAGCAAGGCGGCTGGTCCACTGCGGTCGTCGAGGTAGACGCTGGCCGAGCTATCGTCGAGGGGTGTCGCCGTCGTGGCGGCCACCACCGCCGCGGTTGCCATCGGCGCGGTAGGCTTGGCGCTCGGAGTGGCGACGACCGCGAGCGACGTGGGACTCGCCATCGTTGTCGGGCCGGTGGTAGGGACGGTCGTCGCCGGGCCCGGCTGGCAGGCCACCAGCGCGGCGAGCGCCACCAGCAGGCTGAAGATCGTCGCGGGGAAACGGGGCCACGTACTGTCCACGATGCAGGGTCATCCTCTCGGAAGGTCTTCGTCGGTGGTCGACGGGTCGCCACGACGGCGCTCAAAAATAGAACGCGGACGACCGCGGAAAAGTTCCGACCTGGTCGCGCGCTTCCTAGCGAGAGTGACCCTCGGTCGTCCCGCGTTGGAGCCGGGCGGTTTCCTCGCGTAGGATCCGCACCGTCTGATTGAAGAAGCCCTGAATCGCCGCGATTTCTCGCGCGTCATATCGCTCGAAGAGCTCTCCCATCGCGTGGCTCAGCGACCCGAAGATGGGCGCGAGCTCGGCCTCCAGGTCCAGTCGTTGAAGGGGCTG
>JBOGTX010000350.1:0-2375 GCA_050695695.1 Chloroflexota bacterium | reverse complement strand
CGGTGCTCGTTCGCGACGATCACGATCAGCGGGCGATTCAGGTCGCGCTGGAGGCAAGCCAGGACCATGGGCTTGGCGGGCTCCAACACCGACGCCGAGACGCGATCCGGTGACTGACGGCCACCCGGTGGGCGCGCGGAGACGAGATCCTTGAGTAACCGCCCGTACGCCCTGCGCCCAGCGGCCAGATCGAGCAGCCCCGACAGATTCATCGCGCCTCCCGTGCTTGCTGGATCCAAACACCAAAAGGGACGCACCGCGCGCGGTGCGTCCCACTGAAGAGATTATACCACCCCAACGCGCCCGCTGGCGGAATTTGACACCCCGGCTCCACTTCTTATACTGGCGAAGACTGGTCTGCGAAGGAGTGTCGATGATACCCGTTCGGCGGGGCCACGGCGGCCCCGGCTATTGGTTGACGATCGTTTTGGCGATCATGATGGTCGCGGCCTGCGGCCGTGGCGGTGCTCCAACCCCGGCGCCCACCCAACCGGCGGCCCAGGCGCCCGCGCCAGGCGTCGCGCCGACCATGGCGCCCACCGCGGTCCCCACGGTGGTGATTCCAACCGCGACGGTGGCTCCGGCCTCCCCCACGCCATCGGCTGACGCCCTGAAGAGCGCGGTCGACCAGTACGTCCAGGCCTGGCAGGGCGGCCACTACGCCGACATGTATCCGATGCTGAGCGCGAGCGCGAAAGCGTCGATCACCCAGGACAAGTTCGTCCAGCGTTACACCGACATCACCGGCGGCATCGACCAGATCTCGGTCAGCGTCACTCCGTCGGTGCCGGCGACGGTCAGCCCCGGCTCGACCAGTCCGGTCGAGGTCCCCTACCACGTGACCTACAAGCTGGCCACCCTCGGCGACGTGTCCGAGGACAACCAGCTTCCGATGGTCCTGGAAAATGGCGCCTGGAAAGTGAGCTGGACGCCCGGGCTGATCTTCAAAGACCTGACCGCGGATCGCCTTGTTCGCTACGACTCGACGAACCCGACGCGGGGAAGCATTCTCGATCGCAACGGGAATATCCTGGCGGAAGACGGCCCGATTCTCACCGTTGGCGTGGTCCCCGGCGAGATCAAGGACGAGTCGGCCATGCTGAAGGCGCTCTCGGACTACCTCAAGGTACCACCCGACCAGATCAAGAGCCTGTACGCCTCGGCGCAACCGGACTGGTTCGTTCCCATCAAAGATCTGCCGTACAGCGACAAGGCTACCGCCGAGCAGAAGCTCGGCGGCGTCCTCGGGGTGTCGCTCCGCCAGCGCACCCGGCGGGTGTATCCGTACGCGGCGGCAACCGTCGACGTCGTCGGCTACGTGAGTCCGGCGACCCAGGCCGACATGGCCGCCCTGCACGCCAAGGGCTACGACGTTGGCGACATGGTCGGCCGGGCCGGCATCGAGGCCTGGGGAGAGCAATACCTGGCGGGCCAGAAGGGTGCGACGCTCTCCATCCTCAATCAAGACAATTCGCTGGTTCGGGTGATCGCCCAGAAGGCGCCGGCCAACGGCGACACGATCATCACCAGCCTCGACGTGAACTACCAGATCCAGGCGAACAAGACGCTTGGCGACCACGCCGGCAGCCTGATCGTGATGAATCCCCAGGACAACACGATTCTCGCCATGGCCAGCACCCCCTCTTTCGATCCGAACCTCTTCGTTCTTGGGATGACCGACGCCCAGTGGCAACAAATCAATGGACCAAAGCACCCGCTGCTCTACCGGCCGGCCCAGGGCGAATATCCGACCGGCTCGATCTTCAAGGTCATTACCATGGCCGCCGGCCTCGAGAAAGGGGTCACCAAGCCGTCCGAGACATTCGATTGCGGTCTCGACTGGCACGGCCTCCCCGGCGTCACCCTGCACAACTGGAAGGCCGAGGGCACGTTGAACCTGATCCAGGGCCTGACCGGCTCGTGCGATCCAACGTTCTATACGATCGGGCTGCGGCTTTCCCAGCTCGACCCCAACATCCTCCCCAGCTTTGCCCGCGCCTTCGGCCTTGGCAAGAGCACTCAGACGAGCGGGGTAGACGACGCGCCCGGTCTGGTGCCAGATCCTGCCTGGAAGCAGAAGACCCAGGGCCAGCCCTGGTACGACGGCGACGGTGTCAACCTGGCGATCGGCCAGGGGTATCTACTGGCGACGCCGCTCCAAATGGCAAACGTTTATTCGACGATCGCGAACCACGGAACACTCCGGAGTCCGGTGCTGGTGACCGAGATCAAGGGGCCGGACGGCTCCGTGGTACAATCATTTAGCGCGAAGACCATGGGGCAGGTGCCGGTCTCGCCGAAAAATCTCGGTTACATCGTCGAGGGAATGCGCGGGGTGACCAGCACGCCGCTCGGGACCACGTACTACGCGTGGA
>JBOGTX010000349.1:0-2540 GCA_050695695.1 Chloroflexota bacterium | reverse complement strand
TTGGCCGCCGCCGTGGGAGCCGCCGCGCTCGCCCCGGCCGGTGCAGACGTCGCGGCTGGCGCGGAGGTTGGGGCCGCCGCGCTGGTCGCGGCCGTCGGTTGGGTTGCCGCCGCGGGCGGGGCACCCGCGGGCGCGGTGGTTGGTGCCGCCGCTGGAGTCTGGCCGCAAGCCGCGCTGACCAGCGCGACCCCGCCGACCCCCAGCAGCTTGAGAACCGTTCGCCGGGTGGGGCGCTGCGACGTGAGCATCCTCGTCCTCCTGGTGATGTTCCTCATCTAGGTTGGTCCTTGCGTGCGGGAGTGTACGAAGACCACGATTAACTGCCAATGAGATGTGCTATCTGGCTCAAGGTAACCCCGTCGCTCAATGACCAGGTTTCGTGGTATGATTCGAGCCATGATCACCACCATTGATTCCGCTGGAAGGCTAGTGATTCCGAAAGAGATTCGCAGCCAGGCAGGTTTGCGGCCGGGCATGTCCCTTGAGGTGCGCTGGCAAGCCGGGCGCATCGAGATCGAGCCCGCCCCGCGGCCCATTCACTTCGAGCGACGGGGGCACTTTGTGGTCGCGGTAGCCAGCGCCGACGTCGGAAAGCTAAGCGCCGACACGGTGGAAGAGACGCGTGACGCGCTCGCGGGCGAGCGCGGAGCCGTCGATCGCGCCTGGGGCCAAGCGATTCGTCCGACGATGGCTGAGAACCATCACATCGATGCCATCGGAAACCTTCAGCACTTCTGACCGAGGACTACGTCACGTCCCGAACTCGACTTTGCCAGAGGGCGATTGTCGCCGCGGGGATCTCGCCATTCGCCAGTCCGTGCGCTGCCCTTCCGTGTGCTTTTGCCTTCTCGATGATTTCCTCAACGGTTTCACCGGTCACCTCTTCCGGGCAGTACATCGGACTAATGTCCTTACAGCGCAGTATTTTCACGGACCAACCTCAGCTCAGATTCTTGACAACTTTGAGCTTCAGGATTGTAGTCCAAACCAGCGGGCCCGTCGACTGGCCCCGAAGTCCTGTTTTTCCTGGTGCAGGGCGACGGACGGATCCTCGAATGTTCCCGTGGGTGAGGGACCGGTGAGGAAGTCCACATCCACGCGCCCGACGTGACCAGAACCGAACTCGACGTAGCAGGAACCCGCTCCATCGTACGCGGCGGGAGGTGTGCCTCCGCCGAGCTCGGCAATCAGCGACTGGGCGACGACGCGCGCCGCTCCTTCGGCGAAAACGCCCGCCTTGGGCGTTCCCACGCTCGTCACGTCGCCGATCGCGTAGACGCCCGGGAACCGTGTCAAAAGGTCGCGCCGATTGACCGGAATCCAGCCGTCCTCGGCCAGGCCACTGGCCGCGACGACGTCCGGGACACAGTGCCTCGGAATCCCGAGGAACAGGTCGTAGGGCAGCTCGCTCCCGTCATCGAGAAGAGCAACGCGGCGCGCGACGTCCAGGGCACGCACGAGCCGGTTGGGGACGAAGGTGATTCCCCGTTCCGCGAAGGCGGAAAGCAGCGTCCGAGAGGCGGCCGGCGCGGGGGGAATCGGCACGCCAAAGGGCATGACCAGACTAATCTGGCACGCCGCGCGGACCCCGTGCCGGGTGAGATAGTCGTGCAACAGGAGCGCGGCTTCGCTCGGCGCCGGTGGACACTTGAACGACGGTCCGGTGACGCCGATAACCGCGTGCCCTCGCGTGAAGGTCGGGAGAACCTCCCGCAACCGCAGCGCCCCGGCGAAGGAGTAGAACTCGTTGGCCTCGGCCAGGCCCGGCGTGCCGCCCAGATCATAGTCGGCACCCAGGGCAATGACCAGCACGTCGGCGTCGTAGGCACCGTTGGTGGTGGTGACGCGCCGTGCCCGCGGGTCGATCGCGGTGACGGTTTCCTGACGAAAGCGCACGCCCCGCTTGGTGATCTGCCGGTAGGCGAAGCGCACCGCGTCGGGTGCTCGCTGGCCGAACATCACGTCGAGCTTCGAAAAGCCAAAGAAAAACGCGTCATTCTGGTCGATCAGCGTCAAATCGAGCCGATCTCCGAGCGCCTCGGACAGGAGCGTGGTCAACTCGAGACCGCCAAAGCCGGCACCGAGGACCACGACACGGAGCATCATCGAGCACTACCCTCACTCCCTATGACTTGCGATGGAGCATGATACCACGCCGAAGCCACCCGGAAGCCGCATCGCAAGGGTGGATCGTTCGTCAGACCGTACGATACCCCTCACCCTGCCGTCAGAATCGCCGCGCCGATCGCCGGACCGCGGCGGCGCCAGACTCCCGCCCAGGTCATCGGTCTGATTTCGCGTCGCCGCGACCAGCGTCTCGAGGGTCAGAAATCCGACCGGCTCGCCCTGAAAGGCGCGAATCAGCCCCAACGCGCCAGCGGTCGTCGTCAGGAGCCCGGACCAGGGCGGGAGATCATCCTGCTCAGCGACGGGGCGGAGAGGGCGCATCGAAATCGAGCCGGCCCCCCAACCGGTTCGCTTGGAGCGGCGCTACCGGTGGGTCAATCCTTGCGCGATCCCGACGACGTGGCCCTCGGGAT
>JBOGTX010000348.1:0-1770 GCA_050695695.1 Chloroflexota bacterium | reverse complement strand
CCTTCCTGGCGCTCTCGGAGACCTGGGTTCGCCGCACTTAAGCACGGATGCCGGTTCACCCGACGATCGTTTATCATTCGGTTGACAGCGCATGGAGGAGGTAGGCTCCGATGAAAGGGGCGGTCATTTACGGGAAGCACGACCTGCGGCTCGAGGACTTTCCGCTTCCCTCGGTTGGCGCCGACGACGTCTTGATCCGGGTCGCCTACTGCGGCATTTGTGGCTCGGACGTGCACACCTTCGAGGGCATGCGGACAAACATCCACGCCCGGCCGCTCGGTCGACGGCCGATGGGCCACGAGGTGTCCGGCACCGTCGAAGAGATCGGCGCGAACGTGACGACCTGCCGCCCCGGCGACCGGGTCACCTGCATCCCCTGGGTGACCTGCGGGGTTTGCGCCTACTGCCGCCGCGGCCTGGTCAACCATTGCGTGAACAAAACCCTGATTGGCGGATCGATGGCCGAGTACGTGACCGTTCCAGGGGGATCGGTCTACCGTCTTCCGGACGAGCTTTCGATCCGGCGGGCGGCGCTGGCCGAGCCGCTCTCCTGCTGCGTCTGGGCGATGGACCTTGGCGGGCTCCGGTCGGGCGAGAGCGCGGTCGTCGTCGGCGCCGGCACCATAGGGCTGCTCCTTTCGCTGCTCGCACGATCCGGTGGCGCCGCCCAAACGATCGTCTCCGAGCCGAATCCGGTCCGCCGGGCGCTGGCCGAGCGACTCGGCGCGACGCAGGTGGTCGACCCACGGGCGACCGACCTGAGCGAGCGGGTTCACGCGCTGACCGACGGCATCGGGGTCGACGTGGCGTTCGAGGCGGTGGGACACCCGACGACGGTCCAGGACGCGCTGCGGGTGGTCCGCAACGCCGGAACCGTCGTCGTCGTCGGCCTTTCCGATCCCGCCGCGACCCTGCCGCTCTCGCCCTTCGACCTCTTCCAACGCGAGCTAACCATCCGCGGTTGCTTCACCCGGCGGCTGTCGTTCGACCGTGCGATGCGGTGGCTGGTGACGCTCGATCTTGACCCGATCATCACCCACGTCTTCCCGCTGGCCGAGATCGGACCGGCGATGGAACACGCGCGTCAGGGTCTGGGCGGCAAGGTCCTGGTCAGCCCGAACGGAGAAAGTGCATGAAGGTTGCTCTGGCGACGCATTCGCTGTGCGGTTATCCCGTGCGACTCGGCCAGGTGCCGGCGCCGGAGAAGCGGCGGGCGCTCTTCACCTGGGCGAAGCGGCACGGCTTCGCCGGCATCGAGGTGGGAGACTGATAGTTCGACTTCTTGACCGCGAGCATCGAGGACACGGTCCGCCGGAAAGAAGAGCTGGCCAGCTCCGGTCTGGAGCTGGCCGGTCACCCGAATCTCAGCGCGAATCCCGATCTCGGCAACCTGCACCGGGGATACGCCGAGCCCGAAGAGCCATGGCACGAGGCGATCGAGCGCCTGGTCGGGCGCGTGAAGTTCTGGCACGTGAAGAACGTCCAACGGACCTTCATTCCCGAATTGAGGCATTCCTTTTTCAACCATGCCACGTTGGAGTACGTCGACATCGACTACCGCTGGGCGTTGGCACGTCTGGTCGCGGCCGGATTCGACGGCTACCTCTCCATCGAAGGGGCCGGCCGGGGCGACTTTCTTGCCTTCGCCGCGCGCGGCAAGGCCTATCTCGACGAGCTGGCCCAGACCCTGGCGTCGGGCGAGGGTCTGGCCGTCCAGTAAGAATTAAAGTGGGGGGGATCGTCGAGTGCCGAAGAAGCCTTCACTAGTCG
>JBOGTX010000347.1:0-2926 GCA_050695695.1 Chloroflexota bacterium | reverse complement strand
CCTCGGCGTGGTCGCCCAGATCGCCCGGAGCCGGCGCAAAGAAGGCACGCCGGCCCAGGCACCGTGGGTTTTTGGAGCTGGCTATCTTCTGGCCTGGGTAGCGGTCGGCGTCGTCGCGGCGGGGATCGATCTTGGCGGCCGGGCGATCGTCGGATCCACCCCGGCGCTCGCGGCCGCCGCTCCACTGGCCGCTGGCGTCGTCCTGACGCTGGCCGGCCTCTACCAGTTCAGCCCGCTCAAGAGTCTCTGCCTCGCCCATTGCCGGTCACCACTGGGCTTTCTGCTGACGCACTGGCGAGAGGGCGCGCCGGGAGCGGTGACGCTCGGCGTGCGCCACGGTGTGTACTGCATCGGCTGCTGCTGGGCTCTCATGGTCACCCTGCTGGTCACCGGCGCGCTGGGGCTGGTTTGGCCGCTGACGATCTCACTGCTCGTCTTCGTCGAAAAAGTGCTGCCCGGTGGCCGCCAGGTCGCGATCGCCGCCGCGGTCGGGCTGGCGGCGCTCGGCGTTGCCCAGGCGATCGGGCTGGTCATGCTGGTCAGACCAGCCGGAATGTAGGGGCGGTACTCCACCCGCCAGAATCGCCGATGGCCGCCGCGGCGAACCAGGCCGCGACGGTCACCGGCGATCCGCGCTCAGGCGCGTTCGACCTGCAGGTGCAGGGTCCGGGTGCCGTTGAATCCCGGATCGGCGTAGGGTTCCAGCGGGTAAGCCGGATCGACCCGAATCCGAGAGTAGCGTCCCAGCAGCGCATCGAGCGCGATCCGCGATTCCAGGCGGGCAAGCGGCGCCCCGATACAGAAATGGATGCCCTTGCCAAACCCGAGATGCGGATTTGGATGCCGGCCGATCAGGAATTCGTCGGGCCGGTCGAACTGGCACTCGTCGTGGTTGGCCGAGAGCAGCCAGAGGTTGAGCAGTTGGCGCGCCGGGATCAGTTGGCCCCCGAGCTCGACCTCGGCGGTCGTTACCCGGGTCGTCTGGGCAACCGGGCTCCGGTAACGGAGCACCTCTTCGATCGCCATCGGGATCGCCGCCGGATCGGCGCGCAAGGTGGCTTGAGCGTCGGGATGCTCGTCCAGGCAGAGAACCGCGTTGCCGAGCAGCGCCGTCGTCGTAACGTGACCGGCGAGGAGGAGGATAGTCGCGAAACCGACGATCTCCGGATCGCTCAGGCGCTGGCCGTCGACTTCGGCGGTCACGAGGTCGCCGAGCAGGTCCGCGCGTGATCGGATTCGCCGGTCCGCGACGTGATCGCCGAGATACTCGTGGAAGTTGCGAATCTGGTCGGTCGCTTTTTTCATCGCCACCGCGTCGTTGGGATTGGCGTCGCCCGGTTCGAGCAGAGCGTCCGCCCAGACCTTGAAACGCGGTCGGTCCGCCGCCGGTACTCCCAGCAGCTCGGCGATCACCGTCACCGGGAGCGGGTAGGCGAGCTCGGCTACGAGCTCGACCTCGGCGCGGTCGACGGTCCGGTCGAGCAGCTCCTCGGTCAGCTCTTCGACCCGGGCTTCGAGCCGGGCGATGGCCCGGGGGGTGAACGCCTGGCTGACCAGGCCACGGAGCTGGTGATGGCGCGGCGGGTCCATGGCCACGATGTTCCCCTCGCCAAACGTCGCCAGGTTGGGCAACACCTCGCGGAAGTCGGACGAGAAGGTTCGATGGTCGGCCAGGACTGTCGCAACGTCCTGGTAGCGGAAGACGTTCCAGATTCCGGTTTTCGGGTCCCGGGCGACCGGTTCGGTGTCCCGTGCCTTCCGATACTTTTCCAGGTCTTCCAGCCAGGAACGTGAGTTCAACGTGGATCGGGTCATCGTGGATGCTCCTTCGCGGGTGGATCTTTCCGCGGGCAACCGGACGTGGCCGCACCCCCTGCCCCTCCACCATCGGAGATGGCGAGGGAAGACCGGAGAGGCGCCCGGGCGTGGAGGTGAGGCCGCGTCACACCACCCACGAAAGAATTAACTAACTGGTTGGATTATACGCAAGAGCCGAACCATGCCAGCTCCCACCGTGGGACTCTTGACCTATCGACAGAAAAGGCGCGGGCGTGCCACACTGATCCCACCCGGGTGGCGGGTGACCCAGAAACCTTGATCGGCAGCCAATGGTCGCCCGGGCGATCGACTCAAATTTCTCAGGGGAGGGGCCGTGGCAGTTCCACGCTTACTGACGACGACGGTTCACGACGAGTCCTACGGTGGGGTGACCTACCACATCGAAGGCGAGCTGGTGCCGGTGCTGCAGACCGAGCTCTCGGCGATGCCGGTCTATTTCGAGCACCACATTCTGCTCTGGAAAGACCCAACGGTGGCGATCGAGGTCAAGTCGCTGAAGGGCGGCTTCAAGCGCGCCCTGGCCGGCGTGCCGATCGTCATGACCCAGGCGCGCGGTCCGGGGCGCATCGCCTTCAGCCGCGACGGCGCCGGGCACGTGTTCGCGCTGCACCTTCGACAGGGGGAGGAGATCGACGTCCGCGAGCACCAGTTTCTGGCCGCGACCGGCGAGGTCGACTACGGCTACACCCGAGTCAAAGGCGCCGCGAACATCATGCTGAGCGGGACCGGCTTTTTCATCGACACCTTCCGCTGCCCGATGGCGGATGGCGTGCTCTGGCTACACGGCTACGGCAACGTCTTCGAAGTGAGCCTGGAATCGGGCGAACAAATCGACATCGAGCCGGGCGGCTGGATCTACAAGGACTCGGCGGTCAAGATGGAGACCCAGTTCCAGTCGCTCAAGACCGGCCTGTTCGCCAGTGCGGCCTCGATCGTCTGGAACCGGTTCACCGGTCCGGGGCGCCTGGCGCTCCAGTCGATGTACATTCACATGCCGACCGAGGGGTAGCAAGTCGCGGACGGCCGCCCGCGCGCGGAAAAGCGAACCAGACCACGGTTGGTAAGCCCAGCCAGACCGGGATTTGGC
>JBOGTX010000346.1:0-2480 GCA_050695695.1 Chloroflexota bacterium | reverse complement strand
CCCAAGGAGAACCGGTGAATCTGCACGAGTACCAAGCCAAGGACTTCCTCCGTCAGAACGGAGTTCCCATCCCGCCGGGCGAGATCGCGGAGACCCCGGCCGAAGCGAGCGAGATCGCAAAGAAGATCGGACGACCGGTCGTGGTCAAGGCCCAGGTCTTGACCGGCGGGCGTGGCAAGGCGGGAGGCGTGAAGCTGGCTTCGACTCCGGCCGAGGCGCAAGCCGCCGCCGCGAAGATTCTCGGAATGGACATTCGCGGTCACGTCGTTCACCGGGTGCTGGTCACCGAGGCGGCCGAGATCGCCCGAGAGCTCTACCTGGGAGCGATCGTCGACCGCTCCGCCCACCGGATCGTCTTCATGGCGAGCGCCGAGGGCGGAATCGAGATCGAAGAAGTCGCCCGAACCATGCCGGAGAAGATTCTGCGCCGCTCGGTCGATCCGCTGCTGGGATTCGCGGACTTCCAGGCCCGCGAGCTGGGATTCGGCCTCGGCCTGCCCCCCGCCCAGGTCGGCGCGTTCACCCGGATCGCGCGCGCGATCTATGATACCGTCGAAGAGAACGACGCGACCCTGCTCGAGATCAATCCATTGGCGATCACGCCGTCCGGCGAGCTGATCGGCCTTGACGCCAAGATGGTCGTCGACGATAACTCGCTGTATCGACACAAGACGTTCGAGGCGCTCCGCGATGCCTCGGAAGAGGATCCGATCGAACGTCGGGCGCGCGAAGAAGGCATCACCTACGTCAAGCTCGACGGCACGATTGGTTGCATCGTCAACGGAGCCGGACTGGCGATGGCAACGATGGACGTCATCAAGCTGTACGGCGGCGAGCCGGCCAACTTCCTGGACATCGGCGGCGGCGCCCGCGCCGAGCGCGTGACGACGGCGCTGGAGCTGGTGTTGTCGGACCCCAAAGTCGAGGCAGTCCTTTTCAACATCTTCGGCGGAATTACGCGGTGCGACGAGGTGGCACGGGGTATTCTCACCGCGCTGAGCTCATTGGGGGACGTCGCCAAGCGGGCGCCGCTGGTGATTCGGCTGGCCGGGGTCAACGAGAACGAGGGGCGACAGATTCTTCAGTCCGCCGGACTCGATGCTTTCACGTCGATGCCCGAGGCGGCTCGGGCGGTGGTCGCGGCGGCGCGCGGTACGACCGGGAAGGGGCGACGATGAGCGTGATGGTTGACAAGCAGACGCGAGTCCTGGTGCAGGGCATCACTGGGCGCGAGGGAGAGTTTCACACCGGCCAGATGATTCAATATGGCACGAACGTCGTCGCCGGGGTTACCCCGGGTCGGGGCGGACAAGCCGTCTCCGGGGTGCCGGTCTTCAATACCGTCGCCGACGCGGTCGCCGCGGCGCGGCCTAACTGCTCGATTATCTTTGTGCCGGCCCCGTTCGCTCCGGATGCGATTCGTGAGGCGGCTGCCTACGAGATTCCGCTGGTCGTGGCGATCACCGAGGGGATTCCGGTCCACGAGATGATCCCTCTCTACACCTACGTCCGCGACCGTGGACTTCGGCTGATCGGACCGAACTGCCCCGGGTTGATCTCGCCGGGTAAGGCGAAGGTCGGAATCATGCCGGCTCACATTCACCGGGAGGGCTCGGTCGCGGTGGTCTCGCGCAGTGGAACCTTGACCTACGAGGTCGTCGCGGCGCTGACGGCGCACGGCTATGGGCAGTCCACTGCGGTGGGCATCGGAGGCGACCCGATCATCGGAACGTCCTTCGTCGACGTGCTGGAGCAGTTCGAGGCGGATCCCCAGACCAAGGCGATCGTCCTGATCGGCGAGATCGGCGGCGACGCCGAGGAGCGGGCCGCTGACTACGTCAAGAATCACGTGCGCAAGCCGGTCGTGGCGTTCATCGCCGGCCGAACGGCCCCACCCGGACGGCGCATGGGGCACGCCGGCGCGATCATCTCCGGCACGGCCGGGACCGCCAAGGAGAAGATCGCGACGCTGCGCGCGGCCGAGATCCAGGTCGCGGACACGCCGACCGAGATCGCCGACCTGATCGCCACCGTGCTCGCCAGCCGCGACGACGCCGTCTAATGGTCAACCAGCCAGTCCCAGTCATCGAGCCGAGGAGCTAGCGTGTTTCTTCAACGAGACCTGAGGATGCTGGTCGGTATCCTCATCGTCGCGGCGTTCGCCTTGTTCATCGCGGATCCGGGCTCGCCGGGTTTTCATTTCAATCTGCTCGGAGCGCCGATCAACCAGGACTTTCCGATCCGCGAGGGCCTCGACCTCAAGGGCGGCGTGCAGGTCCTTTTACAGGCCGACTTTCCTCCCGGTACGCCGGTCGATCGCCAATCGATGCAGACCGCGCAGCAGATCGTCACCCGGCGGGTGAACGCGCTGGGCGTTTCGGAGCCGGAGGTGCAATCCGCCAGTGGGAACCGGATCATCGTCGAGCTTCCCGGGGTGAAGGATCCCGACGCCGCGGTCAAAACTCTAGGCGAAACTGGCC
>JBOGTX010000345.1:0-3123 GCA_050695695.1 Chloroflexota bacterium | reverse complement strand
TGCCGCTGCCAGCCACCAGACGGCCTGAGCGCCCGCGGTCGCCTGGACCGCGTGGATGAGGGCGAGGCTCGTCTCGGCCATCGCCACCGGCGTGCTGTAGGCGGCGCTCCGGTAGAACGTGATCTCGACCAAGCTCACGACCATCAGGATGACTCCCCCGAACATGGTCATCCAGCCGTCGAGCCGGGTTGTCGCATCCATGAGGACGACCAGCGCGAAGGCGAACGCGATAATCAGCAACGGTCCCACCGTCTGTAGTCAGGCTCCCCAAAGGATTGATGTGTAGTACTGGCGGCCGAACGCGATCGCGGATCTGGACCGGGCCCTGGCCGAGCGAGTTGCCCGGGCAAACGGAATTCCGCGGGTCTATCCGAGCGCCGACGCGCTGGTCGAGGGCGAGCGGGATCTCGACGCCGTGGTCGTGGTCACCCGCAAGGAGCACCATCTGGCCGCCGCCCTCCCGGTCCTCGAGCGGGGCATCGCCACGTTGGTCGAGAAGCCTCTGGCGTCCATCCCCGAAGCGGGTCGCCGGCTGGTCGAGACCGCCAAGCGGACCGGCGTGATCCTGGAGGAGATGATCCACTTTCTCGACTGCGCGCGAGAAGGACGTCAACTGCCGACGTCGGGCCAGGACGCCCTGCGGGATCTCGAGCTCTGTGCGCGGATCGTCGATGCCTCGCTTGGGCCGAAGCCAGGGACCCACAGCAAACCCGAGGCCTTTTGAAGAAGCGCTCGCCCAGTCGTAGCGCGAGAGCTTGTCCCCCGCTCGTCCGGTTGCCCTGAGCCGGGGACAAGCCCTCGCGCTACCGGGCCACTGCATCATCGATCGGTCAAATCAGCCCGGAGCTGCGCCAGGTAGACACTCCTCCTGGCATCGATCGTGCAGGCTGCCCAGCGTCTGCTCCCATTCAAGGAGGCACGCGATGGCACGATCGCGGCGTGATGGGTTCCAGGGCGTCATCGGACGAACCTACCGCGATTCGACGCCCTGGTGGCCGCCCCGCGTCGAGGCGCGAGTCGGCGCGCCCAACGTCCTGTTCATCGTCCTCGACGACGTCGGGTTTGCCCAGCTTGGCTGCTTCGGGTCGGACCTCGCCACGCCCCGGATCGATCGCCTGGCCGCGAATGGCCTGCGCTACGCTAACTTCCACACCACCGCGCTCTGCTCGCCCACCCGCTCCTGCCTGCTCACCGGCCGCAATCACCACTCGAACGGCATGGGCGCGGTTGCCGACGTCGCGACTGGCTTCCCCGGCTACGATGCCCTGATCCCGCGCGCCAACGGCTTCCTCTCCCAGATGTTGGTGCCGGAGGGCTACTCGGCCTTCGCCGTCGGCAAGTGGCACCTCTGCCCGACGACCGAGACGAGCGCGGCGGGGAGCCGCGACCAGTGGCCGCTCGGCCGCGGCTTCGAGCGCTTCTACGGCTTTTTGGGCGGCGAGACCAACCAGTGGGTCCCCGATCTGGTCGACGACAATCACCCGGTCGATCCCCCGAGAACGCCCGCCGAGGGCTACCACCTCACCGCCGACCTGACCGAACACGCGATCGGCTACGTCAAAGACCTCAAGGTCGTTCGTCCGGACAAGCCATTTTTCCTCTACTTTTGCACCGGCGCCATGCACGCGCCCCTCCAGGTGCCGATGGAGTGGATCGACCGCTACCGTGGCCATTTCGACAAAGGATGGGATCGCTGGCGCGAGGAGATTTACGCGCGGCAGCTCCAGACGGGCATCATCCCGCCGGGCACCGAGCTCTCGCCCCGCCCGCCCTGGGTTCGGGCCTGGGACGATCTTTCGCCCGACGAGCGGAAAGTTTACGCGCGGCTGATGGAGGTGTTCGCCGGCTTCCTTTCCCACACCGACGATCAGATCGGGCGCCTGCTCGACTTCCTCGACGAGATCGGCGAGTTGGACAACACCCTGATTTTCCTCCTCTCCGACAACGGGGCGAGCGCCGAGGGCGGCCCGACCGGCCTGGTGAACGAGAGCTCGTTCTTCAACGGGGTCCCCGAAGATCTCCAACGCAGCCTGGCCGCGCTCGACGAGCTGGGGAGTCCCACGACGTACCCGGCCTACCCCTGGGGCTGGGCCTGGGCCGGCGATACCCCGCTCAAGCGCTGGAAGCGCGAGACGCACCAGGGCGGCATCGTCGATCCCTTGATCGTTCACTGGCCCCGGGGCATCGCGGCGCGGGGCGAGAACCGTCGCCAGTACATCCACGCGATCGACCTGGTCTCGACGGTGCTCGAGGTGATCGGGATCGAGCCACCGGCCCAGATCGACGGCGTGACCCAGAGCCCGATCGCCGGCCAGAGCTTCGCCGCCAGCTTCGACGACGCCCAGGTGCCGAGCCGGCGCCAGACCCAGTACTACGAGATGCTGGGCTGTCGGGCGCTCTACCACGAGGGTTGGAAAGTCGTCGCCTACCACCCCCTGGAGGGTACGTCGTATTCAGGCCGGGATCCGCGCGCCCCATTTGACGACGATCCCTGGGAGCTCTACCACATCGCGGAGGACTTCTCCGAGTGCCACGACCTGGCCGATCAATACCCCGGGAAGCTGCGTCGGCTGATTCAGCGCTGGTGGACCGAGGCCGGCCGTTACGATGTCCTGCCGCTGGATAACCGGATGGGCTCGCGCCTTGCCCTCTGGCGCCCGGGTGTCCCGCCGCGCGAGCGCTACGTCTACTACCCCGGCGCGACGCCGGTACCGGAGGCGGCGGCGGTCGACGTCCGGAACCGCTCCTTCCGGATCGCGGCGCGCGCGACGATTCCGACCGGTGGCGCCGAGGGCGTTCTCCTCGCCCAGGGCTCGCGCTTCGGCGGCTGGACCTTCTTCATCAAAGGCTGCTGCCTGCGCTACACCTACAATTACCTGGGGCTCGCCGAGTACCGGATCGTCTCCGACCAGCCCGTGCCGACCGGTCCGGTCGAGCTCGGCTTCCAGTTCACGAAAACCGGCGAGTTTGCCGGCACCGGGGCGCTGTTGATCGACGGCAAGCAGGTCGGCGAGGGGAGCATCCCTCACACCGTACCGGTCCAGTATACCGTGGCGGCCGGGGAAGGGCTCTGCTGCGGCTTCGACGGCGGCATCGCGGTTACCGACGAGTACGCCGCGCCGT
>JBOGTX010000344.1:0-2859 GCA_050695695.1 Chloroflexota bacterium | reverse complement strand
GGAGGGATGAGGGCATGGCGGCAACATCCGTCGACGATAGCCTCGAGCTCGTGCCGGTTGGCAGTCGGCTGTTTTCGGGGTACCGCGCCTTTGCCACGGCGCGAGAGTACGACGCGGTTCTCGATCGCGCGCGCGATCTCAAGGGACTGCGAGTCGTGGAGATCAACTCGACCGCCGAGGGTGGGGGTGTCGCCACCATGCTCCACAGCGTCATTCCAGCGCTGCGCGGCCTCGGACTCGATGCCAACTGGTACGCGATGCGGGCGGGCCACGACTTCTTCGTCGTGACCAAGGTTCTCTTCGATCTGCTGCAGAGCGAGCCCGGAACCCTCGACCAGGCGGATCAGGACCTTTACCTTAAGACGAGCGAAAAGGTGGGGCAGGCGATCAGCCAGCTCGACTACGACGTGCTGGTCATTCACGATCCGCAACCCCTTGGCGCCCGGGCCTTCTTGACGCCCGCGCCTGGCCGAGGGACGATCTGGCGGGTCCACCTCGACCTGGAGCGCCCGAATCCGGACGCGCTGTGCTTCCTGCTCCCGTTCGTCGAGAAGTTCGATCTCGTGGTGCTGGAAGATCCCGCCTATCGGCTGGCGGGCATTCCGATGGCGGTGCAGCGCTTCGTGCCCGATGCGATCGACCCGCTGTCGCGGAAGAACCGACCGATGAGTCGCCAGCAAGCGCGCCGGATCATGGCCAGGGTCGGCATCGACGCTGCGCGCCCGGTCGTCAGTCAGGTCGCCCGCTTCGATCCATTGAAGAATCCGACCGGCGTCGTCGAAGCCTATCGGATCGCGCGCCGGACGGTTCCTGGCCTCCAACTGGCCATGCTCGGAACCTTCGTCGCGCGCGATGATCCGACCGCGCGCCAGACCTACGAATGCGTGAAGCAGTTTGTCGGTGCCGATCCCGACGTCCACCTCTACATCGATCCCAGGGTGATCGGTCCGACCGAAGTCGACGCCTTCCAGACTGGCTCCGACGTGGTGTTGCTCTTCTCGGTCCGCGAGGGCTTCGGGATCGCCGCGACCGAGGCCATGTGGAAGCGCAACGCGGTGGTCGCCGGCGACGTCGGGGGCCTGCCGGAGCAGATCGTCGACGGGGTCACCGGGTTCCTCGTCTCGACGGTCGACGAGTGCGCGTCGCGCATCGTCACCCTGGTCAACGACCGCGAGCTCGCCCGCGAGCTCGGCGACCACGCTCACCAGCGGGTGCGGGATCACTTTCTCCTGCCCCGCCTGATCGAGGACTGGTTAGGGCTCTTCGCCGAGGCTGCCCGCCAACCGCAACGCAAGGCGGCCTGAGGTGACCGTCGCGTTCGTTCCGGTGTCCTTTGGCTACGGCACCACGATGCGCTGCCTTGCCGTCGCCGCCGAGCTGCGCCGGCGAGGATCTCGATCGGTCTTCCTGGCGGGAGAATCGGTGCGACCGATGATCTGCCGTCACGGGTTCGTGGTCCGCTCGATTCCCGACGTTCGGATTCACGGGAATGGCCACACCCTCCCGGCTCGGCAGCTCTTCGATCAGGAGGATGCGCCCGGCTTCCTGGCGTGTCAGCTCGGCTGCCTGATCGACGACCTTCGAGCGATCGACGCGCGGGTGGTCGTCTACAGCCATAGCCTCACCGCGCCACTCGCGGCGAGCATTCTGGATCTGCCCAGCGTCTCGATCTTCAACCCGTCCATTCTGGGGGTGCCGTCGCTTGCCTTCCTGGTACCGATGCTGCACGCCTGGCTGCGGTTCGTGCTCCTCCGCCGCCGCTCTCGCCTCGGCTATCCGGTCGAGTCGGCGTTCCTGGGCACCCGCAGCTTCATCCCGGGCATCCCGCCGCTCGTCAACTGGCCGACGTTGTTGCCACCGGGCCTGTGGGCTCGCCGCGACCAAGGCCAACCGGTTGGCGCGCTCCTCCCTCGGTCGCCCGCTGACCTGCCACCGGGCGCGGTGCTGACCCGAGAGCTCGGCATCGGCGAGCGGTCCTTCGTGTACGCCACGGTCGGCGGGGCAATCTTCAATCTGGACCTCGTCCGGTCGGTGGCCGATGGCATCCGGCGCGCGAACTGCGCCGGACTGGTCTCCGGTGGCTCGGTGGTGACCGACGAGGTTTCCCGCCGCCTCTCCGACGACCGGGTCCGGGTTGTCCGCTTCGTGCCCGACGATCTTCGAGCCATCAAGGCCGCCCGGGCGCTGATCTGGCACGGGGGCCACCAGACGATGATGGAAACGGTGGCGTGCGGCACCCCGGCGATCGGTCTGCCGTATCAGCTCGACCAGTTCTCCAACGTCGACGGGATCGTCCGCGAAGGCGCCGGGGCGCGGCTCGACCCCCACGGGCTCGAGGCCGACGACCTGGCCGGCGCGATCGACCTCGTGGTCGGCGAGTCTCGCTTCCGGCGCGCGATGGAGCGCTTACAGCGGATCGACGACGGCTATCGGGGCGTCGCGGCAGTCGCTGACGCGGTCCAGACGCTCGAAGGGGTGGCGACCGGCCTGGCCGCCTGAGTCCACTTACCGCGCCCGGGCGCGTCTCGGGCGCGGCGATCGCGCGGTGTCGCGCGGCTCGGTTGGCGCGGCGCCCGCGCGGCACTCGCTACGCGGGCGCCCGTCGCGGTCCACCCGAACGGTGCTGACCCAGCCGCAGGTTGGGCAGACGACGCGCGCCTCGTCCCCGGTCCCCAGATTCAGGAAGGCGTACGGTTCGCCCTGGCGCGCGCACCGGGGATTCTGGCAGCGAATCGCGGCGTGACTCATAGCGAACATATGTTCCTCCTCATGAGGATATCATAGCCGCTCTTGCAGATTTCGTCTAGCCGGTTAGCTTTCGCGCCGCGTCGTCTTCGGCCAGGTCGCGGCCTCACCCTC
>JBOGTX010000343.1:0-6148 GCA_050695695.1 Chloroflexota bacterium | reverse complement strand
GAGGTCGCGGCCGCGCCTGACGAAGCGGCGGTCGGGCTCGCCGGCGCGGTCGAGGAGCAGGCCGCGAGCAACGCGGCTCCCCCAACGGCTCCGGCGGAGAGGAGAAGACGTCGACGGGTGATGGATGGTATCGAAATCATGCCAGGTATGCCTTTCTCCACGCGGTGTCTCGCAACGCGTCTTCGAGCCTCTCGAACGCCGGCAGGATCTCGACTTCCACGCCCGGGGCGAGGTCCGTGGGTCGCCAGGCAGGTTCGACGCGAAGGTCGCAAATCGCCCGCGCGTGGCAACGTCTGAAAGCGATCGCTCCATCGCGCGAGCCAGATGAATTGTATGCAGTGGCGCGGTTGGCGTCAATGAAACGCTGGCTCATGGGCGGCGCTACGGCGGCTGGCGGGCCGCGCGCCGTCACGCCGCCTCGATCGCTCGGCGTACCTTCGACATGAGCGCCGGCAGGTCGAAGGGCGCGGTGACGACGTCGACGCTGCCCGCCTCCAGCGCGCGGGCGACGCGGCCCTGGTCCGAGCCCAACGCGAGCAGGATCGTGCGAGGGTGGGTCGCGGCGCCCGTGCTATCGGGGTGTGGCGCCAGATCGAGACCATCGGACCCTGGCAGGTCGTCGGCGAGGAGCACGACCGCGGGAGTGAGCGACGGATTGGGGCCCGCCAGCGCCCGTGACGCTTCGCCGCCGTCCTTGATCCACCTGGCGCGGTAGCCGCGCGTTTCCAACGCGCGTACGACGACCTCTGCGAGCGGCCCGTCCGCCATCAGGACCAGGGCGTCGACCTGATTTGGCTCGCGGTCCTTGGCGGGGCGCCAGCCAGACGGCAACACCCGGTCGCGGCCGGCTCCCTTCGCCAGGTAAAGCGCTTCGTCGGCGGCGCGGTAGAGCGAGACGAACTCGGCGCCGTCTCGCGGGAACTGCGCCACCCCGGCGCTGAAGGTGACGGTGAACGCCGCGCCATCCGCGTCCTCGAACGTCAAGTTCCGCGCGATCTCGAGAGCTTCGGCCACCCGCTGGACACCGTCCTGGCAGGTCATGCCGTACATGGCGAGGATGAACTCTTCGCCGCCCCAGCGCGAAACGAGATCCGTCCCCCGAAATCGTCGGACAAAGAGCTCGCCGATCCGGCGCAGGACCGCGTCACCCAGGGTGTGCCCGTGGCGATCGTTAATCAGCTTGAAGCGGTCGAGATCGACGATGCAGAGGCACATCGGCTGGTCGTGGCGCTTCGCCAGGGTCATCAGTTGATCGAGCACCTGGGTCGCCTTCCGCGAATTGGCAACGCCGGTGAGAAAGTCGGTTTCCGCCATTCTCCGGTAGAGTCGCACTCGCTCCAACCGGTTCGTGATCCGAGTGATCAGCTCCGGCCCGACGATTGGCTTGGCAACGTAGTCATCCGCGCCGGCGGTGAAGATTCGATACACCGAGTCCGGATCGTTACGCGCGGTCAGAAAGAGAACCGGAATGCTCGCCCAGCGCGCTTCGTTTCGGACCACCCGACAGAGCTCGATCCCGCTCAAGCGCGGCATATCGACGTCGAGAACGACCAGATCCGGCGACGTCTCCTTCAACGCTTCCCAGAAAAGAAGCGGATCATCAATCGTCGTCACCTTCAGGCCCCGCGGCTCGAGCAACGCACGCAGCGCCGCCAGCACTTGCGGGTCGTCGTCCACCGCCAGGATTTTGCTGTCGTCGGATCTCAAGCGGTTGATCATCTGGCTGACCGCTTCGACGACGTGCTCGGCCGGCATCGACTTGCGCAAGAAGCCTCGGCCGCCAAGGCGCGCGACGTCGACCCGGTCGGTGAACTCATCCCGCGCGGTCAACACCATGACCGGAACCGACGGCGCCTGCTCGGCCAGCGTGGCGAGTAACGTGAGCCCATCCTCGGCGGAATTGGGAAAGACCAGATCGAGCAGGACCGCGTCGGGAAGCTGGCCCGCGATCGCCTCCCGGGCCTGGGCCAACGAGGGCGCGATCTCCGCGCGCAGTCCCTGGGACGCGGCGGCCAGGGCGAGCTGCTGACTCACCTCCGGATCGTCGTCGACGATCAGGACCAGGGGACCCGCCTTCGCGGATCGCGGCGTGGGCCGGGCGGCGCCGCCGGTGGGCGGACCCGCGCTGAGCTCCGCGCGCAGCTCGGCGACCCCCTCGCTCATTCGGCGGGCGTCCGATGGCGCCTGGCTCGCGCCTGGCCGCAAGAAGCGTTCGATCTCGCGCGCGAGCTCCGAGCCTCGGGTGAAACCGAACGTCCCAACCGACCCGGCGAGCTTGTGGGCCTCGCGCTCGGCGTGACGTCGCGTGTCAAGGTCCAATTGCCCGGCCTCGAGTGCTTGCGCCGCGGCATCGAGGACCGCGACCCGATCCAGGTTGGCGTCCCGGAATCGGTCCCACAGCGCGGCGACCGCCGACGAGATCTGGCCTCGGGCCGGCGATTGCTCCGGGTGGGTCGGCGGGAGAGTCACGCCGAGCGCCAGCGCCACCTGGTGGGCGAGCTCTTCCCGATCGAGCGGGTGGAAGAGGATCTGGCTGACGCCGTATTGCTCGATCAAACGGCCGGGCAGCTCGCTCCCCAGCGCCGGCTCGAGCGCGTAGATGACCGGCAAACGGGCCAGGGGAGGACGCCGCCGCGCCTCGCGCAGCACGTCCGGCGCTGCCGCCGACGGATCGTCCACGATCAGCAGCGCCCATTGCTGGTGGGTGAGCCGGTCGAGGACGTCGTCGGCCTGGGCGGCCCGGGTGACCACCACGCCGGGCACCCGGGTCTCCAGCCACCCCGCCAACGATTCGCTCAATCCCACGGTCAGAACGTCCGGCATCGAGTCACCTACCTCCCGGTCCGATTCGGTCCAGCATGGCGATGACCTCGGTCTCGAACTCGTCAGGGGTGATGCGCCCCTTCGTCACGTACTCGGTGCGCGCCAGCTTGAGCCGCTCGCGGTCTTCCTCGGAAAGGTCACGCGCGGAGTAGACGACCAGCGCGACGTTTCGCAGGCGTTCGTGGTGGCGGAGCCAGTCCACGACGGAGAATCCGTCACCATCCGGAAGAATCAGATCGAGGACCAGGAGATCCGGTTGGACCTGCTGGCTGAGCTGGATGCCGTCGCGCCCGGTTTGCGCGCGAAAGGTCTCCACGCCGTGGCGTTGGAACATCGCGACGAGGACGTCGGCAAGGTCTTGATCGTCTTCGACGATCAAGACCCGAGGGGCGCGAGCCGGTCGAGCAACGGCCGGCTCCGGCCGATCGTCGCGACCGGGCGCCAGGCTTTCCTGCCGTCGGACGTCGACCGTCGGCAAGGTGAAAAGGAACGTGCTGCCCGGACCAAGGCCGGCGGCGCATGGCGCCCGGCCGGTCTCCGCCCAGATGCGTCCACCGTGCTGGTGGGCGATGCTTCGGCAGATCGCCAGGCCCAGCCCGGTGCCGCCTTTCACGCGCGAGTCCGAGGTGTCCACTTGCTGAAAGCGCTCGAAGATCTTTTCGAGTTTGTCACGGGGGATGCCGCGACCCTGGTCCCGGACCTGGAATCGAATCTCGTCGCCGTACCGCTCGGCCGTGAGCCAGACCGTGCCACCCGGATACGAGAACTTGATGGCGTTGCTGAGCAAATTGGTCAAGACCTGGACGACCCGATCGGGATCCGCGAACAGCGGCGCGGAAAAGGGAGTCGCCGACAGGCTCACGCCCGCTTTGTCGGCGAGCGCTTGCATGAGCTCGCTGGCCTGGGTGATCAGGTCGGCCGCGTCGCAGTCGGCCTTCAGCATCGATACTTTCCCGGACTCGATTCGCTCGATGTCGAGGATGTCGTTGATCAGATTGACCAGGCGATCGGTGTTCTTCACCGCGATGTCGAGCATGTGTTGGGCGCGACCTGGCATGGGGCCGATCATGCCGCTGGCCAGGAGGCCAAGCGAGCCGCGGATCGCCGTCAACGGTGTGCGCAGCTCGTGGCTGACGACCGAGATGAACTCGTCCTTCATCCGCTCGATCAACTGACGCTCGGAGACATCCTTGAACGTGAGGACGACGCCGACAATCTCTTCACCCTCCGGAATTGGCGCACAGACGTATTCCACCGGAAAGGAGGTGCCGTCTTTGCGCCAGAAGACTTCTCCGGTCACCCACCGGGGCGTGCCCATGCTCAACACCCGGCGCTGTGGGCATTCATCGTACGGATAGTCTGAGCCATCCGGGTGGCTATGGTGGGTCAGGTCGTGAAACCGCTGGCCGAGCAGCTCTTCGACCTTGTACCCGGTCATGCGCGCGGCGCTTGGATTCGCGAACGTCACCTCTCCCCGCGGGTCCAACCCGACGATCCCGTCGCCGGCCGAGTTCAGGATCAACGAGTTTCGATGACTCAGCCGAACGAGCTCCTCCTGGGCCTGCTTTTGGGTGGTGAGATCTCGGACCGCGATGACCCGGATCTGGCTGTCTTTGTAGGGAATCGCTTGGCCGTTCACGTCGATCGAAAAACGGGCGCCGTCCTTTTTCCGACCGACGACTTCCACCGCCTGCTCGGGCGCAGCAGCTCCAGAAAGCGTGATCGACGGGTGGAACTCGGGCGCGATGAAATCTTCGATCGGCCGGCCGATCAGGTCGGAGAGCTCGTAGCCGAACATCGCGGCGAACGCCCGATTCGCGATGGTGATTTTCCCGTTCTGGAACGCGGCGATCCCCTCCGACGTCGCGTCAGTCAAAACGCGAAAACGCGCTTCGCTCTCGCGGTACGCCTCCAGCGCGCGGACGCGCCGGGTCGCGTCGTGGAAGTAGGTGACGCGCCCGCGATACTCCCCGCTGTCCGCGAAGACCGGAACGCTGAGCAGCTCGATCGTTCGGTCGCCTTTGAGGCGAATCGACGCGACCGTTCGCTGATCGCGCTTCGTTGCCATGTCCTGGAGAGTGGCGAGGAACGCGGCGGGCTCTTCGGCGTCCTGAATCACCCGACCGATCACCTCTTCGATCGGTTGCCCCGGCCTCAGCTTGCCGGATCCGCCCCAGAGATCGTTCAGGCGACGGTTGAAGGAGAGAACGCGGCGATCGCTCGCCGTCATCAAAATACCATCGTTCGACGCTTCGGTCTGGGCTTCCAGCAGCGTCTTCTGGAACGCCAGCGTCGGTTCGGCCTCCTCGCGCCTGGCCGCTACCATCTCGCTCTCGCAGGTGGCCGAGAGATCGCGCAACCGGTCCACGTCGTCGGTGGTCAATCGGCGCGGTCGCGGATCCGCGAGCGTCAGGGCCCCGACCCGCCCGCCACCGGGTCCACGAATCGGCAGCGCCACGATGAGCTGCGCCGGGGGATCGGCAGTGAGGAGGGGGTGGGCGGCGAGATCGCCGCGCCCGGCCGCGTCGTCGACGACGACGAGCTCGCCGTGGTGGACGGCCCGCGCGGCCAGCGAGATCGCGCGGGGGATCGGACGAGCCGGAAAGCCGCGGGATGCTACCACCACCTCGTCTCCGCCGTCGAGAAAGCTGACGAAGGCGATCGGGACGTCCATGAGGCGCGCGGCCAGGCGGGTCAGGCGATCGAAGCGCGGATCGCGGGCTGGCTCGCTGGGACTCGGCTCCGGCGACGCCGCGTCGGCCCCGACGTCGGCCGGCGCCCTCGAGGTCACGCCCATCGTGCTACCACTCCCGACGGCACGAAAATCCGTCCGACATCCATGGTAAGTATCCAGGCGAGCCAGGACAAGGCGCCCGGCCTTCAAGAAGTACTAGCCCATCTCGTCCAGTGACCGACGCGGGTCGGCCGCCTTTGACGCCCAGGCGCGGATGCGCTAAGATGCAACACGGTAAGGCGAGGTGTGACGGTCGCCGGGGCGGTCGGCGGGTCATCCCGTGCCGCGATCGCGGCGCGGCTTCGCTCGACGCTAGGTTCCCGGAGGAGATGCCATGCAGGTCCCGTCGTCCAGTGGACGAAACACCCAGGCGGCGCTGGCCGCGCTGGTGATTGGCCTTTTGATGATCATCATTCCGCTCGCCCTGCTGGTCGGACAAGGGCAGCCGTTTCCCGGCGTCGTCGCCCAGAACTCCGAAGTGGTGCCGGTGCTCGGGATGCTGATCACCTGCATCGCGGCGCTGGTGCTCATCCAGGACATGTTCGGTTACTGACCCGAATTCGAGTCAGAGAATGCCACGATGACAACGAC
>JBOGTX010000342.1:0-2724 GCA_050695695.1 Chloroflexota bacterium | reverse complement strand
GCTCGAGGGAGATCGCTTCGCCTATCGTATCGACACCGATGCCGCCTGGGAGCGGGGGATCAAGACCCTCGACACGACGAACGGGTCGTCGTACCCGGTCGCCGAGTGGGCCCTCGCGTTGGCGATCATCTCGCTCCGGAACGCCGGCGAGCAGTTCCGCCACCTGATCCGGCACGAGGAGTATCGCCGCCCCACCACCGACTTCGGGTACGTCCACGCCGAGCTCTTCGGCAAGAAGGTCGGGCTGATCGGCTGCGGCCACATCGGCCGCCGCTTGATCTCGTTTCTCAAGCCGTTCCACTGCCCGATCATGGTCCACGATCCCTACATCCCCAGGGAAGTCCCGGACATTCTCGACGTCCTCCAGACCTCGCTCGACCACGTCCTGGCCGACAACGACGTCGTGATCTGCCTGGCCCCCCTGACCCCGTCCACGAAGGGGATGCTCGGGAAGCGCGAGCTCGACCTCCTGCCGGCGGGGTCGGTGTTCGTCAACGTGTCGCGCGGACCGATCGTCGACTCCGACGCGCTGATCGCCCGGCTCCAGCGGGGCGACATCGTGGCGGGCCTCGACGTCTTCGATCCGGAGCCGCCGCCGGCGAACAGCCCGATCCGCGACCTGCCCAACGTCTTCCTTTCGCCCCACATCGCCGGGGTGACCGCGCGCAGCCGCACCCTGTTCTTCGACCTGATGGTCGACGAGCTCGACCGCTTCTTTCACGGTCACGAGACCCGCTACGACCTGCTGCCCCGAACGCTGGCGAACCGACGCGGGGAGGCCGCGCCACCGAGGCTGTAGGTGGCTCGCGTCAAGCGCCATCGGCCGGGCCATGTCAGAATAAAGGACGGCGCGACGTCGCTCGCGGTGATCCAATTCCCCCTCCCTCTGGGAAAGGGGAAAGAGTGGACGGTCGCGTCCGCGGATGGCGTATCCGTTTCACGATCATGGAGAAGACAGTGGTTGATTCGACGAATTTCCCGACGAAGATCGGCCTCTGCGTGCCGGTCTTCGCCGCTCCGGGCGCCGCTTTCTTTCGCGTCCCGAATTGGGACGGGCTGGACCCGGCCGCCGCGATCGAGGCCGCGTTGCTGGCCGAGCACCTGGGCTACGACTCGCTCTGGGTGGCCGACCACCTGATCCTTGGCAAAGACGCGGCGATCCTCGAAGGGTGGTCGACCCTGGCGTTCCTGGCCGGCCGGACCTCGCGGATCCAGCTCGGCACGATCCACCTGGCCCAGGTGCTCCGTCCGCCGGCGCTGACCGCGAAGATGGCGGCCACCCTGGACGCGCTCTCTGGTGGTCGGCTGATCTTTTTCTACGACGTGGGAGGCAACGGCACCGAGAGCAACGCCTACGGCTACGACGTGCCCGGATTGGCCGAGCGCATCGACCGCCTGGACGAGGGCCTCGAGCTGATCCGTCGCCTCTGGACCGCCGAGGAGCCGGTCAGCTTCGCCGGGCGGCACTACCATCTCGATCGAGCGATCTGCCGGCCGAAGCCAGTCCAGCGGCCAGCGCCGGCGATCTGGCTGGGCGAGGTCCGCGACGACCCCTGGGCCGACGTCGTTTGGAAACACGCGACCGGTTGGAACAGCACGCCCACATCGGTCGAAGGCTACGCGGCGAAGCTGGAAAAGCTGGCCGCGGCGGCCGGCCGGGCCGGTCGCGACCTTTCGTCGCTCGAGCTCTCGCTGGAGATCGAGATCCTGATCGCGCCGAACCGCGCCCAGGTGCGACGAATCGCCGACCAGATCGCCTCGCGGGCCGGCACCGGCGCGCCAGCGCGGCACGAAGACCTGGTCTCGTTCCTCCGGGACACGAATCCCGCCGAGCAGACCCGGCTCCCGGCCAGCTACGAAGCGCGCGTTCTCGTCGGAACGCCGGACGAGATCGTCGATCGCCTCCGCCAGTACCAGAGCCTTGGCGTACGCCACTTCATGCTCTGGTTTCTCGACTTTCCTTCGACCCGGGGAATCGAGCTGTTCGCCGAGAAGGTGCGGCCGGTGGTGCGCGCTCGAGCGAGCTGAGCCGAGAGACCACCGTCGCGTGGAGGTGCCGCGTCGGTCAGCGCGGGTTCTCGGTTGTCGGCAAAGGCAGCCGCGACCAGAACTCCTCGGGGATCGGCTCCGCCAGCGCGGCAATGTTCTGGGCGACGTGACCTGGCGAGTCGGCGCCGGCGACGACCGCGGCGACGGCGGGATGCCGCGAGGCGTACTGAAGCGCCGCGGCCCGAAGCGAGACACCGTGCGACCGACCGAGGTCTTCCAGGAGACGGACGTTCTCCTGGACGTCGTCTGGCGCCGGGCGATAGAAGTATTGCGCCCGGGGCCCGCTGCCGCTCGCCAGGATCCCGCCGGCGAACGGAGTTCCGACCAGCGCGCCCACGCCGCGCCGGGCGGCTTCGTCGAGGACCGCCCGTCCGGAATCGTCGAGCAGGTGATAGCAGCGCCAGAGAAAGACCGTCTCGAACTCGCCGGTCGCCAGGGCGCGAAGCAGCGTCGGGACGTCCGATCCGGTCACCCCGACGTGGCCGATCGCCCCGTCGGCGCGCAGCCTGGCGAGCGCGGCGAGCGCGCCGGTCGGGGCGGTCACGGCGTCCCAGATTTCGGGCCGGATCTCGTGAACTTGGACGATCGGAATCCGGTCGAGCTTCAGTCGCGCCTGGCTCGCCTCGACGCTCCGCACAGTCGCCTCGAAGGAGTAGTCGAAGCTCTCCGGAATGT
>JBOGTX010000341.1:0-3562 GCA_050695695.1 Chloroflexota bacterium | reverse complement strand
TGTTGACGGCAAAGTGGGCATCGTGGAGCTCCGTTGAGATAGTGGTGAGCCCACCGTCTGGTCGGAACGTCGTCGGAACGCAGTGGGTCGCGTTGTTGACGAGCACCCCAACCGGACCGAACGCTGCCTCTGCCCGATCAAACAGCTCCGGGAGCGTCCGCGGATTGGCCAGGTCGGCCTCCCACGCCGCCGCGCGCCCTCCCGCACTGACGATTGCGTCGACAACCCAGCGGGCATCCTGCGCCTGCTTCGCCCGGTACAGGGCGTCGCCTGGTGTGCTCAGGTCCGCTTTCGGCGATGGTGGTTGTCCCCGCAGGTAGGTCACGAACACCGCCACCCCCTGCGCCGCCAGCGTCCGGGCGGTCGCCGCGCCGATGCCATGGTTTGCTCCCGTGACAATGCCAACTCGACCCGCCAGTCCGGGGTCGATCACGACCTACCTCCTTCATCCGCATCGTACTGTCGCCACCGTGGACCCAAGTCCGTCTCAAAGCTCTTTGAGCCACGGGTGCTCCGGCGCGTGGACCTCCAGCGCCGTGGCGAGCCATGCTCGCTCCGCTTCGCTCAAGAGTGGGCGCGCTACCGCGAAGTCGTGGTCATCCTTGGCGCGCCGCGGCGACCGTGCCTTGTACAACAGCTGGACCTCGGGGGCGAAGGAGGGTAGCCCATCGGTGGTTCCACGTGTCAGCACGGCCAATGATCGACTGATGCGAGGGTCACGGCGGAAGATCCAGCGATCCCCGTCGGTGTCGGCCAGCATCAATTGAAGCGCCCAGGGCGCGGTCGGACCGGTCGGCACCAGATATCGTGGACGTGGGCGGGAAGGACCTCACCCGGCTTCCAGGGGCGGAGCGTTCCCGGCGGATCGGCGGCGTTCAGGTCCCAGGTGGCCAGCGTCGCCTGGACCGCGAGCTGATCGGCACGCTGGATCTGGACGTCGATGTCGTCGTGGTGACGGGTCGTCCGGCCGACAAAGAGATCAATCGCCCACCCGCCAGCAATCCACCAGGGGACATGCATGTCCCGAAACAGACTGGCAACGTCCCCTGGCGACAGTGGTTCCCAGACGCCGTGCTCGTCCGCTATCGCCTCCTCCTCGGACCTGACCTGGCCTCACCGATCGGTCCCTGCCTTCGGATGCCTGGATGACCTCGCTATCGTCCGAGGCAATTCGATCTTACCTGTTTTCTCAGGGAGTGTGCACATGTCAAAGTATCTCGTCTTCGCCGACGTCGTCTTCAAGGACCGGCGGCTCTTGCTGGCCGCGCTCGCCGACCTGGGATACCCCACGGTCGAGGAAGGAGAGGCCCTCGGTCTCTTCGGCTACCAGGGAGATCGTCGGCCCGAGACGGCCGCGATCGTTGTCCGTCGCCAGCACGTTGGCGCCGCCTCCAACGATCTGGGTTTCGCCCGGACCGACCAGGGCTACGTTCTCATTCTGTCCGAGTACGATCAGCGGACCCTCCACGGCGGGCAGTTCCTGGTAAAGCTGCGCACTGCCTACGGCGAGCGCGTCGTCGCCGAGGTCACCCGTCGCCTGCACGGCACCGCCCGCCGAACGGTCGAGGGAAGCCTGGTCAAAATCACGGTCCGGTATTAGCGAGGAGGAGCGATGCCCGAAGTCGAGTTCACCATCGATCCGACCACCGGCCAGCTCGAGGTCCACGTGCGCGGGATCGTCGGTCCTGCCTGCGACAACGTCGCCAGGGTGGTGAAGGACCTGCTGGGTGAGCCGAGCCAGGAACGGAAGACTGCCGAGTACCATCGGCGCACGCACGTCCGGCCCCGGATCCGGGCGAAGCCCGGCACCTGACCGAGACCGCGACATCCCGGGCCTCGGTCAGCCGTGGGCAGACGAGCGCGTGTTTCACGGCGGCCGTGGAGGCACCCCCCGAACCTCCAGCTCGACCCAGCAGGGCCGGTAGCCCACGCTTTGGGCGAGTCCGCGCGAGCGGAGGTTCGACACCGTGGTGGAATAGTAGGGAATTCTCCCCCGCCGCAGTACCTCGCGCGTCAGGCGGCTGACCAGGGCGCGCCCGATGCCCCGGCCACCTGCCGCGGCCACGACGTCGACGCCGATCTGCCACAGCCGGTCGCAGTCGGCGCTCGCGGCGGCGATCCCGAGGATCTCGCCAGCCCGGGTCGCCACCGTGGCAACCACGTCGGGACGCGGCGTGTCGATCCGATAGGACAGCGCGTTCCGAAAGCCGGTGTATCGGTAAAGTCTCGGGATGCCCGCGTCGTCCACGACCGCGATCTCGACGTCGTCGGGAGCGTCTGCCACGCGCAACTCCGCTCCCACGCACACGTGCTTCAGATCCAGCCGCCCGGTCGCCCGGCCATCGGGCGCGACGACGCGGGCCAGGAGAGCGATCGTCTCCACCGAAAAGACGGCATCGCGGTCCAGACGTTGGAGACACTCCCGGAGCCACTCCACCCACGCGGCGTCGCAGCTCACGACGACGCCCGCTCCCAGCGTCACGATCGTCAGCCGGGGCGAGCGCACTGGAAACCGCCGGCGCCCGGCGCGTTCCTCCCAGGGCACGACCACCACGCCCTCGTCCACGAATGCCTGCTCAGAGCAAGCACAATCCGCCGCGAGGACGGCACGGACCACCTCGCGCGCACCCTGCCAATCGCGGTCGACCATCGTCGCCACGGCTCCCTCCCGGCCCGGAACGCTCCGTATCGTACCACCGCGTCCCCCCGATCGGTGGATCCCAGGCGGCGCTCACGGTCGACGTTCAGCCCGACGACCCGGAGTCCGGGGCGACGCCAGTCTCAAGGGAGGATTGGATGCCCGACATTTCCATCATTCTCGACCCCACGACCGGCGCGCTGCTCGTCGGCGAGCCCGACCACCTTGCGCGGGAAGGCCATCCGGCGCGGACATCGACGACCCATTCACCCCGCGGGTTCGCGTGGCCGGCTATTACCACGACAGCCTGGTCGAGGGCCCCGGCCGCCGTAGCTGCGTCCTCTTCAGCGGCTGCGACCTGGCGTGCTCGGGCTGCTGGGTGCCCCACCTGAATCCGGCCGACGGTGGCACATCAGTGTCAGTGGACCGCCTCGCCGCGGCGCTTCTCGACCCGGCCTTCGAACGCGACGGGGTCTCACTGCTCGGCGGCGAGCCGTTCTTCCAGCCCGAGGGCCTCTGGGCGCTGGTCCGGGCGCTCCGCGGGCGCGGCTGCCGGCACATCCTGGTGTACTCCGGCCACACTGACGAGCACCTGACGCGGCTCGCGCGAAAGGGGCCGGCGATCGCCGCCATCCTGGCCGACGTGGACATGCTGATCGATGGGCGTTTCGTTGCCGGCCTTGCCGATCGCGCGGGCCCCTGGACCGGGTCGGGGAACCAGCGCGTGATCGACCTCGCGGAGACGCGACGGACGGGGCGGCTCGTGGTGGCCAAAACGACAACCTCGTAGCGAGCGCTCGTCCCGGCGAGTCATCGCTCGCAACCAGCGTCCGTAGCGAAAAGCGGCGATTCCCAATCGGCTCCACGGGTCGGCTCTTCAACGAGATGCAGGTCAGGCACCCATCGAGGTGCACGGCGTTGTCA
>JBOGTX010000340.1:0-1734 GCA_050695695.1 Chloroflexota bacterium | reverse complement strand
CGGTGGCGCTGATCTCGCCGCTCGATACCTTGAGCGACTACCTGTTCAGCGCCCACATGATGCAGCACATCGTTCTGCTGTATTTCGCCCCTCCATTGCTGCTGGTGGGCATGCCGGGGTGGCTGCTCCGGCCGGCGCTTCGGATCAGAGGGGTCAAAAAGTTCCTGGTGACGCTGACCGGCCCGGTTCCCGCGCTCGCGGTGTTCAACGCAACCTTGATTTTCTGGCACATGCCAGGGCCGTGGGACGCGGCGCTGCTGAACCCAAACGTCCATGCGCTGGAGCATCTGTGCATGTTGACGGCCGGCCTGGTGGCGTGGTGGCCGATCTTCAGCCCGTTACCGGAAGTGCCTCGGATGTCGTATCCGGCGCAGATGCTCTACCTGTTTCTTCAGTCGCTGGTGCCGGCCATCATCGGGGCTTTTATGACGTTTTCCGGGATTGTGATTTACCCAGTGTACGCGGAGACGCCCAAGCTCTGGGGACTGACGGCCCTGGTAGACCAGCAGATTGCCGGCCTCTTGATGAAGATGCTGGGAACGCTCTTTCTCTGGATTCTGGTGACGATACGTTTTTTCCAGTGGTTCAACCACGAGGAGCACGAAGCCGAGAAGGCCGTGGACGACTCGGGCTCGGTGCCGCCGCGCTACTAAGCTAATCGAAGCGTTCGGAGGAGTGGATTCGAATGGGACGTCACTTCGCGCCGTTGTGGGTGCCGGTGGGTGCGGTGTTCTGCGCGGCGGTGCTCATCTATTTTCTTTCCCGCGTTCTGCTGTCGTTCAATCGTGAGACGACGCCGTTCGTCGCGCTCGCCATCGCGCTGCTTATCCTGATCGTCGCGACGTACGTCGCATCGAAGTTCGCGACGGCCGAGGAAACGAGCTAGGCGACGCCGCAGAGAAGGTGTCGGAGCGCGAGCGATCGTCTACTTGCCGACACCTTCTAGATGGTAGCGGGATTTCTAGGGTAGATCGCCAAAGTCGAAGTTGGCCGGAGGCGGCGGTGAGGTGCCAACTTCCAGGACGATCGAGCTGTGGTCCTTCAGCGGGATGCTTCGCGGATCTCCGCTGACCTTCACCTGATTGACGTACGCAGTCACGGCTCCCCGGTTGCCGGCCACGTTATCCGTCGTCAATGGCTGTCCCCAGATGTCGAAGAACTGCCCCAGGGTGTAGGTTTGCGGGGCTGGCGCTTCAATGTGGATCGCACCGGTGGTGTCGTGGGTGTGCAGCCAGTAGAAGCAGCTTCCCGGAATTCCGACCTGGGCCGGGACCGTGACCGGCTGGCCATTGGCGAGAATCGTCAAATGGGCGTGGACGTGATAGGCGAGCTGCTCCCCGTTCTGGCAGGGGATGCCGTCGACCACCTGACCGTGACCGCCGGCCGGGCCGTTGACCACGGTGGACAGAGTATCGCTCAGACTGGTCGACAGCACAATACCGATCAACGCGACTACGAGAATCGCGGCGGTGACCAGCATCGCCAGGCGCGGCCGAGGGGTCGGCCGGTCCGGGGGCCGACGAACCGAGTGCTGACCGGGCCCGGTTGGCGGTAACGAATCGACGTGCTCGGCTTTGCCGTTGAGCTTCGATTTGGGCACGGCGCGCCGTGGCTTTCTTCCCTTACTCACGCGAGTATTCTACCCGAGGCTCCGCCAAAGGGCAAACCTTGACAGGGCCGGCGACCTTGGAGCGGATCCGGGCCGGCCGGGCGGTGGTCAGCGCGGCGTAGAGC
>JBOGTX010000339.1:0-2749 GCA_050695695.1 Chloroflexota bacterium | reverse complement strand
ATGTGCCGTCGTCCTGGACTGCCTGACTCCACGGCACGTTGACCGCGCCCGGGATGTGGCCGCCGCGCTGCGCCCCCTCCTGGGGAAGGTTCTCCGGTGCCAGTAATTCGCCGGAGAATTCCTTCGGGCCCCGCACGTCGACCAGAACCGTTCCCGCCTTACCGATGCCCGCCAGCACCTGATCGCGCAACGCGCGAATCGAGTTATCCGGGTCGCGCGCCAGATAGGTCGTGGCGCGATACGACGGAACTTGCAGGTCCAGGGAGCGCCCCTCGGCCGTCCACTTCTTCCGGCCGCCGTTCATCAGGCGAACGTCGCGGTGCCCGTAGAGCTTCAACTGCCAGAATGCCCAGGCCGCGAACCAGTTATTGTTGTCTCCATACAGCACCACCGTGGTATCCGCGGCGACGCCGGCCTGGCCGAGCAGTCGCTCGAGCTCCGATTTGGAGATCAAGTCCCGCCGAACCCGATCCGAGAGCTCGGTCTGCCAGTTCCAGCCAATCGCTCCGGGCACGTGGCCGGCGTCGTACGCCGCGGTGTCGACGTCTACCTCGACGACGCGGACCTTGGGGTCGGAAAGGTGCTCGGCCACCCATGCCGTGTCGACGATCGCCTGGGGATGCGCGTAGGATGTTGCCATGAACGAGCCAACCTCCTCGTCAAATCTGGAACCAGGCGAGCGCGCCACTCGCCCACCAAACATTCCACTTTCATTATCAACTTTCTAAGGTTTTCCTGTCAACACCTTTGACCGGATGGCGTGGGAGATGGTACTGTTGACCTGACGTGAATGCGATAATTGGCCACTCGCTTGCTTTAGGGATGCTGGAACGATCGGTGACCGAAGGCCGGCTGCGGCATGCGTCCCTCCTCGTCGGACCGGCGCGGGTCGGCAAGGCCGAGGTCGCCCGCTGGCTCGCGACCCGCCTCAACTGCCTGGGCGCCTCCCCACCGTGTGGCGTCTGCCGGACCTGCCACCTGATCGCGGCCGGGACGCACCCGGACGTCCGCGCCGTCCAGTTGGCCGCCGATCGCGACTCGACCCTTGGCCTTGCCTTCGACGTCCCGCAAGCCTCGGCCCGGGGCCCCGAGCGGGCGATCGGCATCGCCCAGATCCGGGCGCTCCAACACGATGCGTCGCTCGCTCCCCACGAGGGGCGCTGGAAGGTCTACCTGATCGTCGGTGCCGAGAGCCTCAGCCCGGAGGCGGCGAATTGTCTGCTGAAAACGCTCGAAGAACCGCCGGCGCGGGTCGTCTTGATCCTCACCTGCGTCGACCAACAGGAGCTGCTGCCAACCGTCGTCTCGCGTTGCCAGGTGGTCCGCCTGACTCCGGTTCCCTGGCCGACGATCGCGGCGGCGCTTGAGGCGGACCATGGCTGCGACCCGGAGCGGGCCAGCCTGCTGGCCCGGCTGTCCGGCGGGCGGCCGGGCTGGGCGATCGAGGCCGCCACCCGGCCAGCCGAGCTGGAGGAGCGGACCGGCGCCCTGAGGGATCTCGAGGAAACGCTTCGGCCGGGCTATCGCGAGCGCCTTGGCGTGGCGGAACGCCTCGCGACCGACTACTCCCGCGACCAGGGAAAGGTGCTGCGGACCCTGGCGTCGTGGCAGCTCGTCTGGTGGGACGTCCTGCTCATCCAGCGCGGCTGCGCCGACCTGATCACGAGCTCCGATCGCGAGGACCTCCTGCGATCGCTCGCCGCTCAGATCCCGCGCCCGGCGGTCGAGGCGCAGGTCCGCAACGTCGGCCTCGCCGCGCGGCGTCTGATTCAAAACGTGAATCCACGGCTCGCCCTGGAAGCACTTCTGGTCAGCGGCCCGGTGGTCTAGCGCCGCCCGGGGGATCGCGCCTTGGCCTCCTGATCGCGGGTCGCCGCGTACACGTGGAGAATCCGTTGGATCGCCGTCAGGTGCGTCAGGACGGCGAGAACCGCCAGTGCGACCACCTCGACGCCGAAAATCAGCCCGATTCCAAGAATCACGACCCGCTCGGGACGCGGCGCGAACCCGACCTCGCAGTCGAGCCCCAATCCCTCGGCCCGCGCTCGGCAATAGCTCACCATCAGCGAGCCGACGATGACCGCGAAGCTGAGCAGCTCGACCGATCCGTCGCCGCGTCGCGACGCCTCGAACAGCACTCCGCCGAGAAGTACCGCCTCGGAGTACCGGTCCAGCGACGAATCGAGGAACGCGCCGAATCGCGACGACGAACCGGTGACCCGGGCCAGCGCGCCATCCAGCGTATCGAACGCCCCCGCCACCAGCAGCAGGGCTCCCCCGAGCCGGAGCGAACCGGTGGCGATGACCACCGCCACCACGACGTTCAGAAAGAACCCGATCAACGTCAGGCCGTTCGGTGTGACGCCAGTCCAGGCAAGGCCGCGCGCGAACGCCTCCGCCAGGCGTTTTGCCGGTCGCTTGACCAGGTCGAACACGTTACCCCCCTCGCTCCCAGAGGCTCGAGCGCCCGGCCAGCGCCGACGGATCGACCGGACCCGGCCGGGTCACGCGGCTGCCCCGCCGGGAATCAGCACTCTCTTGCATATGTGCGATAGCACCATAATATGTATTTAAGACTTGTGTCACGACCGTTGGCCAGGCGAAGCGTGGCGCTTTGAGCTGGCCGCGCCGCCCCAGATCGCGACCAAGCTGCGCGTCGCCGACGACGCGGCCCAGCGCCTCGGAAAGGGCCACCACGTCGCCCGGCGGCACCAGCAGTCCTTCCTCGCCATCCGCGACGACGTCGCGG
>JBOGTX010000338.1:0-6316 GCA_050695695.1 Chloroflexota bacterium | reverse complement strand
CGTGGCCGGCGACGAGGAGATTGGCGACGACCTCTTGCGGCTGGTTTTCATCTCCTGCCACCCGGTGCTCTCCACCGAGGCGCGCATCGCCCTGACCCTCCGTCTGCTCGGCGGCTTGACGACCGAGGAGATTGCCCGCGCCTTCCTCGTTTCGGAAGCGACGGTTGCCCAGCGTATCGTCCGGGCCAAGCGGACCATCGCCGACGCGCGCGTGCCCTTCGAGGTGCCCCGTGGGGAAGAGCTGGTCGCCCGCCTGTCCTCCGTGCTCGAAGTCATCTACCTCATCTTCAACGAGGGCTACGCGGCAACCGCGGGTGACAATTGGATCCGGCCGGCGCTTTGCGAGGACGCGCTTCGGCTTGGCCGAATCCTGGCCGAGCTGACGCCCAAGGAACCGGAGGTCCACGGACTGGTCGCGCTCATGGAGATCCAGGCGTCGCGCCTGCGGGCTCGGGTCAGCCCCACCGGCGAGCCGATTCTCCTGCTCGATCAAGATCGCGGGCGCTGGGATCAGATCCTGATTCGCCGCGGTCTGACCGCGCTCGATCGTGCCGAGAGGCTCGGCGAGGCGCCGGGCCCCTACGCGATCCAGGCCGCGATTGCCGCCTGCCACGCCCGCGCCCGAACCGCGCCGGACACGGATTGGGCGCGCATCGCGGGCCTTTACGCTTCGCTGGCCGCGGTCGCCCCCTCGCCGGTCGTCGAGCTCAATCGCGCGGTCGCGCTTGCCATGGCGTTCGGGCCCGCCGCGGGCCTCGAGCTGGTCGATACCTTGACCGCCGAACCGGCGCTCCAGACCTATCATCTCTTGCCAAGCGTGCGTGGCGACCTGCTCGCCAAGCTCGGCCGCTTCGCCGAGGCGCGTCTCGAGTTCGAGCACGCGGCGTCGCTCACCCGCAACGCACGCGAGCGCGTGATCCTCCAGGGACGCGTCGCCGCCTGCGGGGACGAAGGGTAAGAAACCTGTAGCATCCCGAGCTTTGCGCGCGACGCCGGGGAACCTCTCTCCCATGCTCTTCTCTACCCTCTAACCCCCTTCTCCAGGGGGAACCTTCGGCGCGGGGAGAGGAGCTTGGAATCGCTGACTGGTGGAAAGAACCGGCAGATCCCGTCGTCAGTAATGCCGGGACCGGGCACCCGTCGCCACCCCCAAGCTTCCCTCCCCGCGCCGGGGAGGGACCGAGGGAGAGGTTCCCCCCGGGCCCCCATCCCCAAAATTCGGGATGCCTCATGAATGCTTTACTGAGGATTTGCCTTCATCAGGCCGGTGACGTTGCCCGCCGGGTCGGCGAACATCGCGATGGCGATATCCGGCATGATCTGGGTCTCCGGCATGAGCGTCTTGCCGCCCGCCTGATTCACCTTCTCGAGGTAGGCCGTTGGATTGTCGACCTCGATGTAGACGCTCACCCGAGCAGAATCGCTCGCCTCTCCCCCGATGCCGCCCGGGATGCCCTGGCCTCCGTTGTCGAGCTGGCTGTAGTTGGCCATCTGGGGATTGGGCGGGCTGAGCTTCCAGCCGAACACCTCGCCGTAGAACTTTTGCAGCTTGGCCGCGTCGGCGCCGATGATCTCGAACCAGGTTACCGGGTTAGCCATTGCGTTACTCCTTCGTCTTGATTGGGTGCACGAGCCACGTGCCCCTCGTTATTTGGTACCGTCATCAGTGTCCCGCGTGCCGGGATTTCAGTCGTCGATCGCCTGATAAGCCAACGTCAAAAAGTCGCGCTGAACCGGCGGCGGAGCCGGAGACGCCCAGGCGCGCTGGGTCATCAGGATGGCGATCAGGTCTTCCGCCGGGTCGCAACACCAGGACGTGCCCAGGCCACCATCCCAGCCAAACGTTCCGACCGACCGCCTCGACCTGAACCTCGCCCCGCCCTCATCGATCGGCTCCTTCCCGAGTGTTCCCCACGTCCTTCGCGACCCGCCGTTCTGCTGCCTGCCAGATTCCAATCAAGTTTCCCGCCGGATCACGGACGGTCGCGATCCAGGTATCACCTTCGAGGTAGGGCGCGCGAACGACCTGACCTCCCTGAGCGATCGCCTGCTCGATCGCGTCGTCGATCGAATCGACGTAGACGTAGGGCAGCAGGCCGGGCTCCCGGGCCGGCGCCCGGCCAGTCACCCATCGACCGATGAGCTGGCCGGACCGGTCGGCAAAGCGCGGATCGTCCTGGCCGCGCCAATCGACCTCCCAGCCGAAGACGCGCTCGTAGAACGTCGCCGACCGTCGAGGATCGACCGTCGAAATCTCCAAGTAGGAAAGGCCGCCGTGCCGCGCCAGGCGCGCGTCCACCCCATCGGGACGGCTCGGGGCCGCTTCGCCAGCGTTCCGCGTCATCGCAATCTCCTCCCTTGGCCAACTCATTTTCGTCAGCATCATGAAGCATCTCGATCTTCGGTCAGCGGGCGACCGGCACCGCGAAGACGCGAAGCGCCGCGCGTTTCGCGTCTTCGCGGAGGACGTTCCCGTGACGCCCGCCAGGTGGACTATCCCCCGGAGATCGCCCCGACGATCATGAAGGGCTTCTCCCCGCGGGCAACCGCCTCCGGAAGCAGGGCATCCGTCGGCTCGTTCGACAGGTCCTGCTCGCAGGCGAAGAACCTGACGAAGGGCCGGCGGCGTTGGGTCGCGTAGTCGCGAACCGTCCCGCGCAGCGCCGGGAACCGCGCCTCGAGGGCATCGAGGACGGCGCCCTGGGTCACCGCCCCCGCGACCTCGAGCTGGACCTCGCCGCTGACCCGCGCCAGCGTCCGCAGGTGGCCCGGCAGCGTCACCCGAATCATGGTAGCGTCTGAACCTCGACCGATAGGACGGCCGGCAGGTCGCGGACGATCGGCGCCCAGGAGTCGCCGGCGTTGCCCGAGGCGTACACCTGCCCACCGGTCGTTCCAAAGTAGACGCCGCACGAATCGAGCGCATCCACCGCCATGGCGTCGCGCAGCACGTTCACGTAGCAATCGCTCTGGGGCAGGCCGTTCGTCAGCGCTTCCCACTCGTCGCCGCCGGTCCGGCTGCGGTAGACCCGCAGCTTGCCATCGGGCGGGAAGTGCTCGCGGTCGCTCTTGATCGGCACGACGTAGACGGTGTTGGGCTCGTGGGCGTGAACGTCGATTGGGAATCCGAAGTCGCTCGGCAGGTTGCCGCTGACTTCGTGCCAGGACTCGCCGGCGTCGTCGGTGCGCATGACATCCCAGTGCTTTTGCATGAACAGGACGCCAGGGCGGGACGGGTGCAGCGCGATCCGGTGGACGCAGTGGCCGACTTCCGCCTCCGGGTCGGGAATGTAATCTGACTTCAAGCCACGGTTGACCGGCTTCCAGGTCTCACCGCCGTCGTCGGTCCGAAAGACGCCCGCGGCCGAGATGGCGACGAAGATCCGCGATGGCTGGCTCGGGTCGATCAGGATCGTGTGCACGCCCAGGCCGCCGGCGCCGGGGTGCCAGGTCGGCCCGGTGGCGTGCTGCCGAAGTCCGGGGAGCTCCTGCCAGGTTCGACCGCCGTCCACCGTCCGGAAAAGGGCGGCATCCTCCGCGCCGGCGTACACCGTATCCGGATCGGTCAGCGAGGGCTCGAGGTGCCAGACGCGCTTGAACTCCCAGGGATGCGGCGTGTCGTCGTACCAGAGATGGGTGCCGGCTTCTCCAGCGTACCGGAACTCGTTGCCGACCGTCTCCCAGGTCTTGCCGCCGTCGTCGGAGCGCTGGGTCATCTGCCCGAACCAGCCAGTCGACTGCGACGCGTACAGCCGATTCGGGTCGACCGGCGATCCCTTGAGATGGTAGATCTCCCAACCGGCGAAGTGGGGGCCGTTGACCTCCCAGCGGTCGCGCTTCCCATCCGACGTCAGGACGAACGCGCCTTTTCGCGTGCCAACCAGTACTCTAACCGAGGCCATTCCTTACTCCTTCCCACGTTTCGATCTGCGCTCTGGTGCCGGAAGCTCCTCGTCATGTAGTCGAACGAGGTGCCCTCAAATCGACATCCCGACCGGAATCTTTATCGCGCTTCTAATGCCGCGCCGCTCACCAAGCCGCCACTCGATGAATCGGCGCTCCGGCTCCTGCCGGGCCAGGTCGAGCGCCACTCGATAGGCCGCGGCCGCGTCGGTCGGCCGGCCGAGTCGGCGGAGGAGGTCGGCCCGCGCCGCGTGCGCCAGGTGATAGTCGGTGAGCTCGCCACGGGCGAGGATCGCGTCGATCCGCGCCAGACCGGCGGCCGGCCCATCGCGCATCGCCACCGCGACCGCCCGATTCAGCTCGACGACCGGCGACGGCTCGAGGTCGGCCAGGGCGTCGTACAGCTCGACGATCCGGGCCCAGTCGGTCTCAGCGGCGGTGTCGGCCACCGCGTGGGTCGCCGCGATCGCCGCCTGGAGGCTATATCGCCCGAACTCGCCCGACGCCAGCACCCGTTCCACCAGCGCCATCCCTTCCACGATCTGCCCTCGATCCCAGAGCGAGCGATCCTGGTCGCCCAGCAGGATCAGATCGCCGGTCGGAGCGGTCCGCGCGGCGCGTCGCGATTCGTGCAACAACATCAGCGCCAGGAGACCCAGCGCTTCCGGCTCCGGTCGCAGCTCGACGATCAGGTGCCCCAGGCGGATCGCCTCGCTCGAGAGCGCGGGCCGAGTCAGCGATTCCCCCGACGAGGTGTCATATCCCTCGTTGAACACCAGGTAGATCACCTGGAGCACGCTGTCGAGGCGATCGGACAAATCGGGACGCGCCGGCATCTGAAACGGGATGCGCGCGTCGCGAATCTTCGCCTTGGCCCGGACGATCCGCTGGGCCACCGTGGTCGGCGCGGTGAGGAAAGCGCGCGCGATCTCTTCGGTCGTCAGGCCACACACCTCGCGGAGCGTCAGCGCCACCCGGGCATCCGGTGCCAGCGCCGGATGGCAGCAGATGAACATGAGACGCAAACGGTCGTCCTCGACGCCGGTGTCGTCCGACTCGGCGAGGCTCGTCGGCCGGGCCGCGAGCTCCTCGGCAAGCGTCGCCAGCGAGGCGTCAAACCGAGCACGCCGGCGCATGGCGTCGATCGCCTTGAACCGGCCGGCCGACACCAGCCAGGCCCTTGGATTGAGGGGCACGCCGTCGCGGGGCCACTGCTCGACCGCCGCGGTGAAGGCGTCGTGCAGCGCTTCCTCGGCGTGATCGAAGTCGCCCAGGAGGTGGATCAAGGTCGCGAGGACGCGGCCGGACTCGGAGCGATAAATGGCATCCAGGATCTCTCGCGCGCCCCCGGTCGCGCCACTCATCGGCAGCCGACCATCGGTCGTCGCCGGGCGTGGCCCCCGGCGACGCCGGGGGCCCGTTCGAGGCCGAGGAATTCGATCGCCAATGCTTTGTCTCCCGGTACATCGTCGGTCGGGAGCGCCAACCGCATGCTTACTGTAGCACTAGAACATACGTTTGTACAGTTAAGAGAACATTAATTCTATGGCCTGGGGTGAGGGTAGCTTGGACCACGAGCGGGGCGAAAGACGTTTGGACCACGAAGGCCGCGAAACGACGCGAAAGCCGCGAAAAGCTCAACGGGCACTTTCCGTCGTTGAAGAGCGTCACCTCGCCGATCTCGCCGTCGTCGGCCAGGAACGGGTATCCGATGGCCGGGCACTCACCGCCGCTGCCGCCTCACCCCTTGACGCGGTAATGGAGATAAACTGCGCCGTTGCCGAAACGGCGCTCCTCCAGCAGTTCGAGCGTGAGGCGGGCGTGGCTGGGAAAGGCTGGCTTGCCACCTCCCACCAGCGTGGGCACGACGAATAATTGGAGCTCGTCGACCAGGCCGGCCCGGATCGCCTGGCCGGCGAGCTCCGAGCCACCCACGATGAGGTCGCGTTCCGCGCGCGCTTTCACCTGCCGGACCGCCTCCGGATCGAAGCGCCGCTCGAGCCGCGTTCGGGCGCTGGCGACCGTCTCCAGCGTCGTGGAGTAGACGATCTTGTCGGCCGCCTGCCAGATCTGTGCGAAGTCCCGCACGACCGGCGGCTGGTCGGCGACGAGGTGCATGGTCTCCCAAACGACCATCGTCTCGTACATCCGTCGCCCGTAGAGATGGGTGCCGGCCGGTCGCAGCAAATCGTTGACGAAGGCGTGGACCTCGTCGTCCGGCGCGGTCCAGTCGAAGTTGCCGCTCTCGTCGGCGACGTAGCCATCGAGCGAGGTGGTTGCCATGTAGGTTAGCCTGGCCATGGGAGCTCTCCTTAAGAGCAAGTCCGGCAGGTTTCGGGCGGGCGATCCGGGGTTTTCCTCACCCATTGCCCTTCTACCCTCTGACCCCCTTCTCCAGGGGGAACCTTCTCCC
>JBOGTX010000337.1:0-2411 GCA_050695695.1 Chloroflexota bacterium | reverse complement strand
GAGAGGGGCAGGGGGTGAGGCCGCGTCCGGTCGGCAGGGGGCACGATCGCCCGGACCTGCGGCAACCGCCCTTTTTCAGACACCCTCCGAGGTAAGGGTCTGGCCGGCCCGGGCCGCTGCCCTTGGAACGTGCGCGATCCTGGCCATTTGCGCGGGCTACGGGCTCTATCACCTCGAGTTCGATCCGGCGTACGCGCGCGACGACTATCGCGGCGCGATCGCCTACGTCCGCCAGGCCGAGCGTCCCGGGGACACGATTCTGGATAACGCGATTCCGCCTTTCTGGTATTACGACCATGGCACGGCTCCGGCGTCGTACTTCCCAACCGGAGCCTACACCGAGGCCAACGTGGCCGACGGGCTGAACCAGCTCGCCCGCGGGCGCACCCGCCTCTGGTACGTCCAGCAGATGGCCATCCCCAACGATCCGGACGGATTCGTCGACACCCAGCTTCGTCAGCACAGCCAGCGCCTCGACGAGCGCTGGTTCGGAGCGATCCGGGTCCAGCTCTGGCAGTTGTCGCCAGGAAACCAATTTGCCGCGACGACGTTCAAGCCGATCTCGGTCAACGTCGCTGACGAATTCTCGCTGGTCGGCTACGCCACGTCGGGCGACGCCAGCGGCGGCAAGACGATCGACGTCGAGCTGAAGTGGCTGGTCCGTCGCCCGCCCGGCGCCGACGACGGCTTCTGGGTCGGGCTGGCCGATGCCGACGGGTCTTCCTGGGGACGGGCCGACGTCCGTCCCCGCGATGCCGTCTACAATCTGAGCCACGCCTGGCGGGCCGGCGAGACCGTCGTGACCAGATTCGACCTGCCAATCGACGTCGGCACCCCGCCCAATCACTACCAGCTCGTCGGGGGGGTCTATCGTCTCGCCGACCTCGCCGGCCTCGACGTGCTCGACGCCGGCGGTCACCCGATCGGTCAGCAGCTCGCGATCGGTCCGCTGGACGTGACCGGTCCGAGCGTCGGGACGACCGATCCGTCGCTGCCCAACCAGGTCTCCCAGTCGATTTCCCCATCGCTGATTCTCGCCGCCGATCGGATCGGCGCGACGACTCTGGCGCCGGGCGATCAGCTACCGGTCACCCTGCTCTGGCGCGCGACCGGGCCATTGCCGGCGCTCGCGGCAAGCCTTGAGCTGCGAGCCGCGGCCGGCCAGGTCATCGCGCGGGACGACCGGCCGGTCGGCGGCGCCGACCCAACCGACCGCTGGAAGCCAGGTGAGCTCGTCCGCGAGCAACGGACCCTCAAGCTGCCCGCCTCGGCCCCGGCCGGCCCGGTCACGCTGACCCTGACGCTCTCCACCGGTCAATCGCTCACCCTGGGGTCGGCGGCGATCGCTCGGATCACCCGTGACTTTGCCACGCCGTCCCCTTCCCGTCCGCTTCAGGTAACCCTGGGTGACTCGATCGCGCTCGTCGGCTACGATCTATCCTCGACCCAGGCCAGGCCAGGGGGCCAGGTGACCCTCACCCTCGATTGGAAGGACATTCGTGCGACGACGACGAGCTACCACGTGTTCGTCCATCTGCTCGACGCCGGAAACCACATCCAGGCCCAGTGGGACGGCGTGCCGAAAAATTGGACCTACCCGACCAGCGCCTGGGTTCCGGGCGAATACGTCGTCGATCGCTACCCCTTGAAGATTTCGCCCGAATCGCCAACCGGTCCCCTGACCCTCGAGGTGGGCCTGTACGATGCCACGACCGGCCGTCGCCTACCGGTCGTCGGCGGCTCGGCCGCGTCGGGCGCCGACCGCGTGCTGCTGGAGAGCGTCCAGATTCAAAGGTAGCATCCGCCTCCACCTCTTCCCATCCGCCCGGTTCCCGTGTAACCTATTGACCCGTGAGACTGGATTCCGAGCAACCTGTCCCCATGCCTAAATCCACGCGATCTGACGACCGAGCGTCCATCGGATCGAGCGCGCCGGTCAGCCGGACCAACCGCCTGGATCTGGCCGGCGTCGGCGTGCTGGTGGTGACGCTCGTCGCCCTGGCGCTCCGACTCTGGCACCTTCAGTTTCAAAGCCTGTGGTGGGACGAAGGGGTCAGCATCTACCTGTCCGGCCTTGGCATCTCCGCCTTGACCGTCGCCAAGGACTTCAGCGTCGACTTGCACCCGCCCGGTTACCATCTGGCCCTGGCCGGCTGGCGGGTGTTTTTCGGCCCCTCGGTTTTCTCCGATCGCCTTCTTTCGGTGTTCTGCGGCACCCTGACGATCCCGCTCATGTTTCAGTTCGTTCGGGCAAGCGTGGAGCTCCCTCACCCCCTACCCCCTCTTCGGCCGGTCGCGACAAAGGCGACCAGCCCAGGCGCGGCCGCTCTGGTCGCGGCGCTTCTGGTCGCGATCTCGCCGATCGACGTCTACTACAGCCAGGAGACGCGCATGTACGCGCTCCTGCCGGT
>JBOGTX010000336.1:0-2903 GCA_050695695.1 Chloroflexota bacterium | reverse complement strand
CGCCAGATCGACGTTGTCGTAGTCTTTCACGTCGGTCTTATCCTGGATCATGAACGGCACCCCGTCGTTCACCAGCTTATCCCCAAACTGGTGGACCATCAGAATCTTCCGGTGTGGCAGGTGCTCTTTCTGGACGTACTCGTCGAGGAGCGCCTGCGCGTCGTTCACCTGCTGGGCGGTGATCGTGCCAACTGGGATTCCCGGCCGGAGATGGCCGGGCACCACGTGAAACTCGGGATCGAGCGCGACTTCGACGTTGTCGTACTTGAGGTAGCCCTTGTCGATCATGCGCTGGACCTGGGTCACCGGGTCCGAGCGCCCGAGCTGGGTGTCGAGCACCACCAGCCAGCCGCGCTGCTGAGCGGGCTTGATGTAGTCGTCGACGATGTGGGGATCGGCACCCTCGAGATAAAACAGGCAATCGCTGTTGGCTTCGCACGGCATCGCCAGGGCGTAGATCAGGTGGATCTCGATCAGCACCGGCTTGCCGCCGTTCAAGGCCCGAATGCTGGTCGAGAACTTTTCCATGTCGCTCGCCATCTGCGCGGTATTGTCGTACATGCCGAGGCGGCCAAGGATTGGCGCCACACCAAAGGCCCGACCATAGGCCCCCAGAAGCGTCACATTGTCCAGCCAGGATACCGCCTGGCCCGGGGTTGGCGCCACGGTCGGCGTCGGCGGGTCAGAGGTCGCGGTTGGCGGAACCGGCGTGCTGGTTGGGGGTACCGGGGTCGCGGTGGGAACGATCGGGGTGGCGGACGGGGCAAGGAGCACCTCGGCCGCCGGCGCGGTTGGCGACGGAGAGCCATGTGGGGCGCCCTGGACCAGCGCGCCGGTCGGCTGGCCCGGCGACGGCGCGGTTGGCGGCCGCGCCGTGGTTGGCTCGCAGCCCGCCAACGCGATCAGCGCCACCAGCGCGAACGTGGAAATGACCAAACGCCCCATTGATTGACGCTCCTGGACAAAAAGATGGTGACGCGGCGTTCGCGGGTTGCCACGTCTCGCCGGGGCACCAGCCGTGCCAACGACCGGGCTTTCCGCCGGCGGCCGATCGACCGGCGAAACCGAGGGACGCGCGCCACGGTCGCCCGCATCCTAGCCGGCCGGTCGGGTGCGGTCAAGGACCAGTTTCGCGGATTTCTCTTATCCCTTGATCCCGCTCATCACGACGCCCTGGATGAAGTAGCGTTGCATCGCGAAGAAGATGATCACCGGGGGCACCACCATGAGCACCGAGCCCGCCATCAAAAGGTGGTCCTGGGGAATCGTCGGGTCGGCCGGGTTCTGTTGCAGCCAGCGCAGGCCCACCGCCAGCGGGAACTTGTTGGTCGAGGTGACGTAGATCAGCGGCTCGAGGAAGCTGTTCCAGTTGCCCAGGAAGGCGAAGATGGCGACGGTCGCCAGGCCCGGCTTGGAAAGGGGAAGCAGGATGTTCCAAAAGATGTGGACGGTGTTCGCCCCGTCGATCAGGGCGGCTTCGTCGAGCTCGCGCGGGAGCTGGAGAAAGAACTGACGCAGCAGGAAAACCGAGAACGCGCCCCCGCCAAACCAGGAGGGCAGGATCAGCGGCCACCAGGTATCGATCAGGGTGTGGCCGATCAACGCCGTGGGAATCAGGTGAAACATCAAGAAGCGGGGGATCAGGACGACGAATTCGGGCAGGATCAGCGTCCCGAGCAGGATCACGAAAAAGAAATCGCGCCCTGGCCAGCGAAAGCGCGCGAATCCGAACGCGCTGGCGCTCGCCGACAGCACCGTGCCAAGGGTGGCGAGCAGGGTGATGATCACGCTGTTTTCGTACCAGGTCCCGTAGGGCAGGTTGTCCATGTGGAAGAGCGTCGGGTAATTCAGCCACTGGGGCACCGCCGGAAAGATCGAGGGCGGGAAGATCCGAAGCTCTTGCGGCGTTTTCAACGAGCTCGTCAGCGCGAAGAGGAACGGCAGCATGAAGATGATCGCGCCGCACACCACGGCCAACTGGAGCACGACCCGCCCGGCTCGCGTCTGGGTCGAGTCCTGGCGTCGCGAGGCCGCGACCGCGCTCATCGCTCCTCCCCCTCGTAATACACCCAGCGATTCGATAGGCGCACGTTGATCATCGTCAACGCCAGCACGATGATCAAAAAGATCCAGGCCAGCGCCGAGGCGTACCCCATGTCGAAGTCCTGGAAGCCATTCTGATAGAGGTGGATGATGAACAACCAGGTCGCGTAATTCGGGCCGCCGCTCGTCGCGATGTACGGAACGGTGAATGCCTGGAGCGCGCCGACGATGCCGATGACGAGATTGAAGAGCACGGTCGGGCTCAGCATGGGCAAGGTGACGTGGATGAAACGCGTCCACGCCCCGGCCCCATCGATTTGCGCGGCTTCGAGGAGCTCGGCGGGAACGCCCTGAAGTCCGGCGAGAAAGATAATCATCGTGCCACCGCCCACCGTGCCCCAGAGGGCGACGATCATCAACGCGTTCAACGCGGTATCCGGGTCGGCCAGCCACTTCGGACCCTGGATGCCGATCGAGTAGAGCAGCCAGTTGATCGCGCCGAAGTCTGGCTGGAAAAGCCAGGTCCAGATCAGCGCCGCGGCCGGGGCCGGCGTGAGCGACGGTAGGAAGTAGCAGGTTCGGAGCAGCGGCATGACGCGAATCTTCTGGTTGAGCGCGATGGCGATGAGCAGCGCCCCGCCGATCCCGAGCGGAACCATGATCAGCGCGTAGTGAAAGGTGACGCCAAGCGATGGCCAGAAGAGCGAGTCCTTGCCGGAGAGCGCGCGGCTGAAGTTAGCAAAGCCGATCCATTTGGGCGTGCTGGCGATCGTGTACTGGGTGAAGCTCAGGTACAGCGAGGCAACGACCGGCCCGAGCGTAAAAATGAAGAAGCCCAGGATCCAGGGCGAGCTCCAGAG
>JBOGTX010000335.1:0-2433 GCA_050695695.1 Chloroflexota bacterium | reverse complement strand
GGTGCTCAACGGGGAGCTCAAGATCACTTGGATCCAGGTGCGATTCAATCCCTACATCAACCCGGGCGAGAGCATGAGCCAGAATAGCTTCCTGAGCTCGTGGCAAAAGAACCTCGAAGGTGCGCTGAAGGGCCAGATGACCTTCGATCAATGCCTCAACAACGTGCAGAAGGACGTCAACGAGGTCATCAAAGAGAACCTGAGTCTCTACAAGTAAGAATCAGACCACGAGGCCTCCCGAATATTGGCCGGCAGGCCACGGAGACCTCTCTCCCGGCCTCTCCCCGGCACGGGGAGAGGAACTGCCAAGGAATGATCTCGCTTGGGAGTCCCTGCTCTCCCCATCGCGGGGAGAGGAGCGACCAAGACAGGCTCTTCCCTGGGAGTCCCCGCTCTCCCCGCGCCCGGCGTGTGAACGCCCCGGCGTCTGGGATGAAGAGCGGGACAGGGTGAGAGAGGTCTCCTCGCCGCAGCGAGCAAAATCGGGATGTCTCATGGACGAATGACACAAGGGATGGCAGTCGTGACGAAGCGGAGGTTCCGAGGCCGAGCCTGGCGCGAGACCCGGTCCTTCTACCTGTTCGTGAGCCCATGGATCGTTGGCTTTCTTTTCCTCGGGTTGTTTCCCCTCGTCGTCGGAATCGCGACCTCGTTCACCAATTACGACGGATTCAACCTCGATCATCTAAAGTTCGTCGGCCTCGACAACTACGCGCGCGCCGTCTCCGACAACGAGGCGATCTTCGCGCTCGGTCGCACCGCCTTCTTCACCGTGCTGGAGGTGCCGCTGGGCATCGTGCTGGCGGTGACCATCGCGGTCATGCTCAACCAGGCGGTCCCGGCCCGCGGCGCGTTCCGAACCCTCTTCTACTTGCCGACGGTCGTGCCGGTCGTCGCGACGGTCTGGGTCTGGAAGATTTTTCTTGACCAGAATTTCGGTCTGGTAAACGCGGGAATCGAGCTCGCCTTCCCAAACGTCGCGGTCCACTGGCTGATCGACTATCCAACCTACGTGCTGATCGCCCTGACGCTCTGGATGGGGGTTGGCGGAGGCATGGTGATCTTCCTGGCCGGCCTTCAGGGGGTGCCCACCGAGCTGAAGGAGGCGGCCCAGATCGATGGCGCGGACCGCTGGCGGGTGTTCGCCAGCGTGACCCTGCCGCTGCTGACGCCGGTCATCTTCTTCGAGCTGATTCTCGGGATCATCGGGGCCCTCCAGGTGCTGGTGACGCCATTGCTCCTCGCCGGCGGGGCGCTCAGCGCGATGCCGCCGCGCGACAACTATTACTACCTCATTCACGTCTACATCCAGGTCTTCGCCAATCAGCGCTTCGGCTACGGCACCGCGCTGCTCTGGCTGCTGTTCATCGTGATCGTCGTGTTGAGCGTGGTCGTTTTCCGCAGCTCGCGCTACTGGGTGTACTACGAGACGGAGACCGAGGGAGGCAAAGGGTGATCGCGGATTCCACCACTCGTTCCGCCGCCTCCTCGCGCGTCGGGGCGCGGCAGCCCAGGGGCCTGGTCGCGACACTTCGCGCCGGCCGAGCGCTCAACCTGTTTGGCCTCGTCCTCTGCGCGGTCGCCTTTTCCCTGCCGACGATCTGGCTGGTCTTGACCTCGCTCAAACGCGAGAGCGAATATGCCTCCTATCCGATCACTGTCCTGCCGGCCGTGCCGGAATTCGGCAACTACGTTCTGGCAGTCACGTTTTTTCCCTACCTGACCTACGTCATGCACTCAGTCATTCTCGCCGGCGTGTTCACCGTGCTGACGGTTCTTACCAGCTCCGCGGCCGGCTTCGCCTTCTCGCGGCATCGGGGAGTGCCCGGACGCGACCTGCTCTTCGGCATCGTCCTGGCGACGATGATGGTGCCGGGCCTGGTGACGCTCGTTCCGCAGTACATGGTCTTCTCCTACTTCCACCTGATCAACTCGTACTGGCCATGGATCCTCTGGGGGTTGTCCGGTAGCCCGTTTCACATCTTCCTGTTCCGCCAGTTCTTCCTGAGCATTCCCCGAGAGCTGGAGGACGCGGCCGAGGTCGATGGCTGCGGAAAGTTTCGCATCTTCTGGCAGATCTTCCTTCCGAACTCGTTGCCGGCCGTCGCGGCCTCGGCGATTTTCTCGTTCACCTGGGTCTGGGGCGACTGGCTCTATCCGAGCCTCTTTCTCTCGGACGACATCACGACCCTTGCGGTGAAGCTCGCGACTGCCTACGTCGACCCACATCAAAACCCGCTGATTACCCTGACGATGGCGGGGGTGGTGATTTACGTTCTCCCCATGGTGATCGTCTTCTTCCTGGCCCAGAAGTACATCATCCAGGGCGTGGTGACGACCGGACTCAAAGGGTAGCCGCATAATTCGGACGTATAGCGGAAAGTCGCGGGGAGGCGAGCAATCTGGGAGCGAGGGCGCCTCGCCCGCTTGGTG
>JBOGTX010000334.1:0-4941 GCA_050695695.1 Chloroflexota bacterium | reverse complement strand
AGGTATGAGCGTCGCCGAGCGACCGGTCGAGGCCGGCCGACAACTACGCCCCGGGCAGGTCGCCGTCGAGGTACTGACGGCGAACCGGGTGGACGTCGCCTTTGGCTTGAACGGCGAGCACGTCCTGGGACTCTATACCGCGCTGGCCGACGCCCCTTCGATCCGCCACGTTACCGTCAAGCACGAGAACAACGCGGCGATCGCCGCCGAGGCGTACGGCCGGCTGACCGGCCGCCCCGGCGTCGTCACGGTGACCGCCGGCCCCGGCGCGACCAATTCGCTGTCCGGCATCGCCGGCGCCTACGCCACCGGCTCGCCGGTCGTTCACATCTCCGGCGGCGTGCCACTCAACGCCGACCTGGAGAGCTTTCACGGCGTGGATGATCCCGACGTTCTCGAGAATGCGTTCCGGTCGGCGACCAAATGGTCGGTCCGGGTGACCGATCCCGCGGGAGTCGCGCCCGCCCTGACCCGCGCGTTTGCCCTCGCCGTGACCGGTCGCCCGGGGCCCGTCCACATCGAGCTGGCGCGGAGCGTCCTCGATAGTGGCCCGGTCGCGGTCCCCGCGATTGTGGCCGCCCCGTCGCCGCCATCGAAGCCAGCCGACGGCCTGGAGCGGCTGATCGACCGGATCGACTCCGCGCGCCAGATCGCGATTGTCGTCGGCAAGGGCGCCTGGTGGCCGGCGGTGAGCGCGGAGCTTCCCGGGCTGGCCGACGCGCTCGGCGCCCCGGTCGCCCATACCTGGGACGGCCACGCCGCGATGCCAACCGGCCACCCGCTCCACCTGGGTATGTATCGTGGTGATTGGAGCCATCCGGAAGTCCTCGCTTACTTGCGCGGCGCGGACCTCGTCCTTGGCGTTGGCGTGCGGCCCGGCACCGAGGCCGCGCGAACGATTCCAGCCGCCTGTGGCGGCCCGTTCGTCTGCCTGATGGCCGCCGACGAGCCGAATTCCGGAGAGGGTCTATCGATCCCGTCGATGCCGTCGCTCGCCGCGACCCTGCGCGCGATCGCCACCGGCGCGCGACGACGGTCGACCAGCGACGCCGCGATCGCCGCCTGCGCTCGGTCGAACGCGACCTTGCGGGAGGCGCTGGCGGGAGAAATGAGGCGATTCGCCGCGACGCGCCCGTGGCACATCGGGCTGGCGATCCAGGCCCTTGCCGAGCGCATGACGCCCGACCAGGTCGTCGTCAGCGACGTTAGCAACGTCAAGCTCTGGATGCCGTTGCAGCTGCCGGTCTTCTCACCGGATTCGCACGTTCAGGCCGGCACCTGGGGCGCGATGGGCTACGCCCTGCCGGCGGCAATGGGCGCCGCCTTCGCCCGGCCGAACAAGAAGATCATCAGCCTGACCGGCGACACCTCGTTCCTGATGGCCTCGAGCGACTTCGTCACCCTGTGCCAGTGGAAGCTGCCGGTGGTGATGGTTGTCCACCACGATGGGCAGATTGGCATGATCAACAACATGCTGAAGCGCGATGGCAGCCCGATCTACGCCACCGACATCGGCGATGTCCACTTTGCCCGTTACGCCGAGGCCCACGGCGCGACCGGCATCCGGGTCGAGGATCCTGCCAAGCTTGGCGCGGCCTGGGACCGGGCGCTCGCCGCCGACGGTCCGGTCCTGCTCGAGTTGATGGCTGGCTACGACTTCCCCTGGCCGCGGGTTCCGAGGCTGCTGGCCGGGGAATGAAGGTGGCCGAATCGGGCGACCATGGACGGTTAAAGCGACGCGCGCATGACGGCCATGGTCAGTCGGTGTCGTTGCGCGCCTGTTTCCACCGCTCGAGGTTCGCGTCGAAGTCATCGCCAACTGCTCCCCGATCGATCATCTGCCGGAAGACTGCATAAGGGTCGGTATCCGCCCCTTCCTTGCGGAGAGTCGCGTCGTCGTTCAAGTAGAGAAAGATGATCGTGTGAATCTGGCTGGAGAAAACCCAGAAGAGTCGATAGCGCGGCGGGAGGCCATGACCTTTGGCGCGGCGAAACGCGGCGAGGTCGCCGTGAAGATGGAACTCCTCGGAATTGGGGTTGAGCGGAACGATCTCCAGGACGAGTCGGCGTACGCTGGCCGTCAGCTTGACCAGGGGGTGCGTCCGATATTGATCGTCGGGAAGTCGCGATTTGAGGCGGCGCGTCTCATCGCGCAGACCCGCGTAACGGTTCCCAAACGCGGGGTGATAGAGAAGAACCCAGCCATTGACGATCAGTGGCATGGGTCAATCTGGCACCACGCCCTCGAATAATTCGTCGTCCTCCGCCATCAGCTCACCGACGTCACCTAAGATCTCCGGGTGCGCTAGGGATTGTCGGGCGAGGAAACGAAGGAAGGCTGGGAACTCCGGCTCATCCTCGATCGAATGCCCGGTGTCGTTCGCTGGCACGATCACGATCGCCTCGTCGGTCAACACGAGATCAACCTGATCGGCGATCCCCATTTTCCGTAGCCAGTCCTTCGGAAAGGTCGCCGACTGGGATCCGCCGGTGCGCCGGAGCTTGACGCGCTTGCGCGCCAGTTCGTGGACCATCACGCATCACCTCGCCAATCGCTCGGTCGCGGCCGGTGCCAATCGTGCCGCTTCGCGACGATTGTCGCACGAGTTGCTACAAATAGCAACTTCCGTACCCAAATCCGCGATGCGGAACGGAGGTGTCGCCACGTTCGCGGTCAGAGTATACCCCAGAGCCATTGCCTCCCTGGCCATTAACGTGCGAGCGAGGCTTTCGCTGGCGGGCACGGCACGTTGATAGATCAGCGCGCGGATGACCTTTCCGCCTTCCACCCGTCATTCGAGGAGGCCGGATTGGGCGAAGATGCGCGCTGGCTTTTTCTCGGTTGCTGCCAACGTTGGACCTTCTCCCAAGCGTCGCGGCCGCGGGCCGCGCGTCGATCGCCCGTGCGGATCACGCCACAGCGTACGATAATCGTCGCGGGAAGGAAGTCACCCAGGGGACATGCTGGAAGGTTGATTAGTCGAGGACGAGGCCGTCTGGAGGGCTGCCTGGGCGGCCGCTCTTCCCTTGACGTGATCAGGCGACTACGCTATGCTCCTCCCCGCACGCCTCCTGAACGAAGATCGGAATGGCAGTGGTGGTGCGTGGTAGCGCGCTTGTTGGAGTTGCGTGGGGGCCGAAGGAAACTGGATGAGCAAAAGCCCAAACAATTGTGCTAAAGTAGAACCTAACCGCTGGTGTCCGCACGGGACTCTTGTCAGAAAGGTTGTCGTGTTTCCGGTCATTGGAGGAGTCCATGCCTGCGAAGACGATCACACTAGCCCTTGACGGTGGTGTGCCGCTCGACCAGTTTGGGCTGGCGATGTCGGCTTTCAGTGGGCTGATAAAGTCGCTTTCGTCCGAACTAGGGACTGCACGGAAGGTCGAATGGATCATCGACGACTTGCAAGCTGGCAGTGCGACAGCCACCATTCGTAGCGACGCAGCTGATGAGGAAGCGATCGAGCGAGTTGTGCAAGCCTACGCCACAGTCGGTCGATCACTGGCTAGTCACACCGCAATTCCCTACTCGTCGGACGTTGCGAGGTATGCCCGAGATATCGTGAGTGTCCTCAATGGACAGGTAACCTCCGTTCGCTTCGAGACGCCGGATGAGGACGTCATTCTCTACTCTCGGTCGGATCGTGAAACTAACCCGGAGAGATACCTTCTAGCCTATGGTGCTGTCGAAGGGACGATCCAAACATTAACGAGTCGCAACCGCCTCCGATTCACCCTCTACGATTCACTCTTTGACAAAGCCGTTTCCTGCTATGTGGAAGAAGGACGAGAGCAAATCATGCTGGGAGTGTGGGGGAGGCGCGCGATTGTCGAGGGGCTCATTAGCCGGGATGCTCAGACCGGGCGTCCCGTTGCCGTTCGCCAGATTCGCGATATCCGGGTTGTCCTCCGTCCCGAATCGGCCAGCTACCGGCAAGCCCGGGGGATTGCACCTGCCGACGAAAGCATCTCAGCCGAAGCGGCAATCCGTAAGTTGCGTGATGCCTGAGCCGATGAAGCGTCTTTACTGGGATGCGTGCGTCTTTCTGTCCTATGTGAACGGTCACGTCGAACGTGCTCCAATGATCGAGAATGTGCTTCAGGACGCCCGAGACAGCCAGGGGCTTGTCGAAATCGTCACTGCGACGATCTCGTTAACCGAAGTAGCCGGCGGAATCACGGTTCAGGGAAGGACCATCCTGACCTCAGAAATTGAGGAAAAGATTGATCTCTTATGGGCCGATCACAGCGTTGTCATGTTAGTTGAGCTACATCAGAGCATTGCGCTCGAAGCCAGGCGTCTGGTGCGTGCGGCCCACGATCGTGCATGGCAACTCAAGCCGATGGATGCCATCCATTTAGCAACAGCAGTTTGGATCCGAGCGAGTGAGTTCAGCACCTACGATGGCGGACTCAAGAAATACGAGGATCTTATCCGAATGCCAATTCAGGAACCATTCTCACCGAACAGGCGACTGCTATGAACGCGGATATTGAGCCGGCCGTGAACATCTCATAACGATCGGGGGCCACAGCCGGACAAATGCCTACATCTCACGTCGTGTCCTTGGTGCCAACGTCACGAGTCTCCTGTAGGTTCGCGGGTCTGCCGTTGATGGCGAGGAGTCGATCCCTGATCTTCGTCGGTCTCCTCCGGGTGAGGGTAGAGCGAATTCACGATCGCCCCGCCGGTCGAGTTCGTCCAATTCGCCATCGGGATCCGCAGTCAGCCACCCGGCACGATCTGGCTCTCGGTCGCCCCCTGCTCGATGGTGCGACGATGGTGGTCCTGGGGCCAGCCGGTTTAGGATCGTGGCTCCTTCTTCCCGATCAATTCCCGAGCGTTGCTTCATGATACGATGGCCGTCAAACGAGCACGATCTCTTTGCTCACAAGGAGGCGAGGCAGATGACAACGGTTTTGCATCTCTGGAGTGACTAC
>JBOGTX010000333.1:0-2293 GCA_050695695.1 Chloroflexota bacterium | reverse complement strand
TGCTGGTGACGCGCGCCCGCCTCGAGGCCGGCGAGACCGCGCTGATCTGGGGCGCCAGCAGTGGACTCGGGAGCGCGGCCATCCAGATCGCGAAACGGATTGGCGCGCGGGTGATCGCCACCGCCGGCGGCGCGGCGAAGGTCGAGCGCGCCCGGGCGCTTGGCGCCGATCGAATCGTGGACTACCAGTCAGAAAACGTGACTGAGGTAGTTCGGACCTTCACCGCCGGGCACGGCGCGGCGGTCGTCTTCGATCACGTCGGGGTGAATGCGACCGCGACGAGTCTGGACTGCCTGGCGCGCGGCGGCCGCCTGGTCATCGGCGGAGCGACGACCGGCAGTGACGTCGGCCTCAACCTGATGCGCCTGGTCGCCAACAACCTCCAGATTCACGCCTGCCTGATCGGTACCCCCGTCGAGTTCGCCGCGGTCCTCCGCCTGGCGGAGCAGGGGGCGTTCCAGCCAGTCATCGATCGGATCTTTCGGCTCGACCAGGCGCCCGACGCCCATTGCCGCATCGAAAGCCCCGAGCATTTCGGAAAGATCGTGCTTTCCCTCCGGTAATGCTCAGACCGGATCGAGGGGCCGACGTGGTTCTGGCGGCAGCTCGACGACGATCGGGTCGTCCGTTCGGACCGCGCCGCCGGCGATGACCACCGCCATAACGCCGGCTTTCCGAATCAGGTTCCCCTGCTCGTCGCGGTCGAGCACCGCCGCCATCAGCCCCTGTTGAATCAGGTCGAGCTGAAGGCAGGGATTGCGCAGGCCAGTGATCTCGACGATCGCGTCGGGGCCAAGGCGGAGCCGGGTGCCGGTCGGAAGGCCGAGCAGGTCGATTCCTCGAGTGGTGACGTTTTCGCCCATCTGGCCGGCCGCGACGTCGAATCCGGCGCCGCGTAGCTCGTCGTGCAGCTCGGCGTGGATCAGATGGACTTGCCGGAGATTTGGCTGAGTCGGGTCGCGCCGGACGCGCGAACGGTGCTTCACGGTGACTCCGGCGTGGGCATCATTCTCGACGCCAAGCCCTTCGACCAACTGGATCGCTTGCTCGCTGCCTTTGACCAGGGTATGGGTTGCGCTGCGGCTCACTGCCGCGACTCGCCCAATCATGCTCCCCTCCCGCGGCTGGCCGGGTCGAGGCCACCGAAACCGTAGATGAAATTGCCCGTGGTCAGCTTCACCGTGAAGCTCCAGCCGAGATCGCCGAGCCTCGCGGCCAGGTCGTTCGGACGATAGAAGATCTTGACGATGTGGAACTCACGCCCGTCGTTGAGGCGACGGGTTGCCGTCAGGGCCTCCGGTCCGTCCAGGCGGTGATCGACGGCGGTCGTCGACTCGTTGTACGCCGAGTCGACGAAGAAGACCCGCCCGCCCGGCGCGAGACTCGACCGCACCATGCTCCAGAATGAGGCGAAGCGCTCCGGCGGCACGTGGGAGAGCCAGAAGCCGAAGAACACCACGTCATACCGCTCGTCGGGGCGCCAGGAAAAAATGTCGGTCTCGACGTAGCGGATCCGGGCATCGCCCACCCTCGCGCGGTTGATCTCCAACGTTTCCGACGACGCGTCCACGACCGTCAGGCGCGCGGCGGTCCGGGCCAGTCGCTCCGTCCAGAGCCCGGTGCCCCCGGCGAGCTCCAGCACGCGGCCGGTCGGCGCGAAAGCCTCAAGGGCGGTGACGACCTCGTGAACCTCGTCGAACCATTGTCGATTCAGCTCCGGCCCTCGGTCGTATCGCCCCTGGCGCAAGAACCACTCGTCGTATTCGCCGGCCCGGGCTCGGTAATACCTGATCTGCTCCTCGAGCAGTCCATCGGTCAATGTATCCGCCAAACTTCCTCCTCGCCGCGAAGGGTTTGGGCGCTAGCCCGCTGATTTCGTCGTTGGGTCGGGCGCATCGATCAGACCCAGCCGCGCGGCCAACACCGCGCTGAGAACGACCGCCTGGTTATGATCTTCATCGCGGGCCCCGTACAGCAGGGTAATCGGTCCCAGTCGGGCGATCCGGGCAAGCTCGTCCAGACGAGTGGCTTGATCGGGCTGAGCGAGCTCGGCCCGGTAACGCCGCTGGAACTCCTCCCACCGGGCCGGGTCGTGGCCAAACCACTTGCGGAGCTCGGTCGAGGGGCCTAGCTCGCGCGACCAGGCGTCGAGGCGCAGTGACTCTTTCTTCAGGCCGCGCGGCCAAACCCGGTCGACCAGAATCCGCTTGCCGATCGTGGGATGATCGCCGTCGTACACGCGGTGGATGCGGATGTCCGGCGGCTCCGGCAGATGGCCCTCATCGTCGAGGAG
>JBOGTX010000332.1:0-2206 GCA_050695695.1 Chloroflexota bacterium | reverse complement strand
GAACTATTACGAGCGGAACCCGTTCCAGCCGTACTGCCAGGTGGTCGTCGCGCCGAAGGTCGCCAAAGCACGGAAGAAGTTCCTCGCTCGGCTCAAGGCGTAGCCTGGTGGGTGACAGGGGGCGTCTGCCGCGTTCCGGGCGATGATTGCGCGTGCCGACCGGGCGCGCCGCGCGCGCGCCGTGACCGCCACCGGTCCGCACCCGACCGCCGTTCTGATTCGTTTGAGCGTCGCCCTGGGCGCCACCGCTGGCTTTTCGTTGGGACTCGTCCTGCTCGGGGCCGTCGCGCTCGGGAACACCGCCAGCCTGCCCTGGGCCTCGCTCGTTCAGGTCCACGGGCAGGTCCAGGTGATCGGCTTCGTCGGGCTCTTCATCTTCGGCACCGCCGCGCAGCTTTTGCCCGGCTTCCTGTCGCGGCCGCTGACCCACCGGCGCCCGATCGTGTACGGCGGATCTCTGGTCGCGATCGGATTGATCGCCCGGGCAATCGCCCAGCCACTCGATCCGGGGACGATCCGGAGCCTGGTCCTGGTGTTATCGGCGCTCGGCGAAGCGACGGGGATTGGCCTGTGCCTTTTCAGCTTTCAGGACCTGGCTCGCCGAAGCATCCAACCGCCCGACCTCTGGCGTTCCTTCGCCGGCATCGGCTTCGCCTTTCTCGTCGTGAGCCAGGTCCTGAACGTCGTCGCGGTCGCTTCGCTGATTGGTGGGCGGTCGGTCGTGCCAGCCTCGCTCGACGCGGCGATCGTCCAGGTCGAGCTCTGGGGATTCGTTACCTTTCTGACGCTCGGGGTCAGCCGCAAGATTCTGCCGCGGTTCCTGCTTCTGCCGGCGCCCGACGATGGCCGCCTCCGCTGGGGAGTCGGCCTCTACCTGATTGGGGTGATCCTGGTCGTAGCTGGCTGGCTTCTCCAGGGAGTCACGCCCGTGGCCAGCCTTGGAAACGTCGTGCGCGCCATTGGCGCCTGGCCTCAGTTGATCGGCGTCGTCCTCTATGTCGAGGCATTACGTCTCTACCGGCCGGCCACTCGCCCCTCGGGCGCGCCGGGGGTCACCGAGCCGGCGCGACGCTGGCTGAGGATCGCGTTCGGCTGGCTGGTGATCGCCAACGCCCTTGGGGCCGTCTGGGCGACGCGATTGCTTTTCGGTGGTCCGCTCGCCGGCTTCTTCGAGCAGACCGCCGAGCGCCACGCGCTCGCCCAGGGGTTCGTCATGCTGATCATCGTGGCCTACAGCGCGCGCATTTTGCCCGGCTTTTCCGCCTGGGCGATCGCCCATCCACGCTTCGTCGAGGCGCTGGTCGCGCTGATCACCGGCGGAGCCGCCCTGCGAGTGATCGGCGAGCTCGCGGTCACCCCGATCGGCGCCACGGCCGAATTGGTGGCCGGCCTTGGCGGAACCCTCGCGGTGATCGCTTTTCTTGGCTTCGCGGTCGCCATCGTCCGAACGACCACCGGTGGGGCGAGACATCGCTAGGAATGGTGCGGGCTAGCCACCCACTCGCTCGAGCTTCGGGGCGATCTCCCGGGCGAACCGCCGCGCGCCGTCGAGGCGGGGGAAGTCGGCGAAACGCAGGATGAAGTCGCGCACCCCGGCCTCGACGAATGCCGCCAGCTTCTCGGTCACTTGTTCGGGCGTTCCGATAATCGCCGAGTTGGGCGAACGCACGAAGAGCGGGCTTCGCTCGGCGGTTGCTCGCGCTTCGGCCTCGCTGTCGCCGATCGCGACGACCTGGCACTGCCAGTTGATCAGAATGTCTTCGACGTCGCGACCGATCTTCCGACAGTGCTCGGACAGCACCGCGGTCTTTTTGCGAAGGTCGTCCGGCGTCGGAGCGGTCGTGTTCCACCAGTCGGCGTAACGCGCGACGACGCGCAGACCGAGCTGCTCGCCCGAGGCGCCGATCATGATCAGCGGTGGCTCGGCCGGGCGGGGCTCGGCGTAAAGGCGATCGATGCTCAGGTGCTGGCCGGCGAAGCTAGCCGGGCTCTCGGTCCAACTGGCGCGGATGAGCTGAACCGCGTCGGCAAGCTGCTCGATGCGCGCCTTTGGCGGGGGGTACGGATAGCCGTACATGCGGTATTCGCTTTCCATCCAGCCGGCGCCGATCCCGAGAATCACCCGAGATCCGGTGAGCGCCAGCAGGGTCGACACCATCTTCGCGAGCAGGGCGGGAGGGCGAAACGAGTTGCCCAGCACGATCTG
>JBOGTX010000331.1:0-2024 GCA_050695695.1 Chloroflexota bacterium | reverse complement strand
TCCTCATCGTCGGCGGCGGACTCACTGGTCTCTCCGCCTCACTGCTCCTGTCGCGGCACGGGGTGCAGTCGCTGCTGGTCGAGCGCCGCCAGATTTCGACGCTCGACCTCTTTGACACCTGCTTCGTCTTGGTCACTGGCCAAGCGGGCGGGGCGTGGCATCTCGCCGCCGAGCAGATCGCGGATCGGCTCCGGATGCCCCTGCGCTGCTATGCGGTCGGTCCAGATGGGCCGTTGATTGGCGAGACGGGCGGGTGGCTGAGGCTTTACGGAATCGGCCCGGAGGGCGCGGTGCTCGTGCGGCCGGATGGCCACGTCGCGTGGCGGTCATCGGACGCCGCCAGCCCCGCGACCCGCTGGGTGGCCGCTACCTCGACGTGGGCGGACTGGCCGGTCTCGTCGGTCCGACCGGCGAGGTGGTCGGCGTCGACAACGGTGGATGGCGCTATTCGAGACGGAAACCCTCGCTCGGCGCGCGCAGGAAGCCGGACTGGTCACCGCCGAGGCCGTCGCGGCCTGGCTGGCGCAATTGGCGCACGCGGGTGAAGAAGGAACCTTCTTCTGCGCGGGCACCAGCTTCCTGGTGAGCGGGCGCAAGTCCTGAGGATGGCGTGATCGCTCGCGCCCGCGCGACCGGCGGTCCTTCATCTTGCAATGGGTGGGAGATTCCTGGCGGATCGCTCATCTCCACACGTCGAACCTCTCGCTGTTAAGAAGAACGATCTTCGATGAGCCGGTACATCTTCGAGAGTGCCCAATCGCGGGCGGCGCGGCGCTCCCGCCATTTGCTGACCGCGTGAGGACAGCGACCAAGGTAAGCCGGGAAAGGAATTCACGATCCCCGCCCATCTCCAGGGGAACTACGGCGCGAGATAGTCGCCGAGATAGATCCATCGGAACTCACGAAATAAAGGCGCCAGTTTCCGCTTCCATTCTTCATCGTTGGTGACGATTGCATCGCAACCGGCGAGGACCCCGCTGGCGACGATCAGCGCGTCGGGCGTCTTGAGGTTTTTGATCGCCCGCAACGTCGCGCCCTGGGTGGCCACGTCGAGGTCGACCGGTAGAGCGTGGAGATGGGGAAAATGGCGAAGAAACGCGTGCATGTACGCGGACTCGGCCAGGCCGGCTCGCATCGGTCGCACGAGTAGCTCGGTGGCGCTCACCACCGAGTAGTATCCGGTGAGCGCATCATCCTCGCTCTGGATGCGCGCGAAGATGGACTTCGCTGGATCGTGCGCCAATTCCCTCCGGGTGTGGAAAGCCACCAGGGTGGACGTGTCGAGCAGGACACGCTCAGCGTCACCCAACGCGCGATCGAGCCGATCGTCGGGCATCACCTACTCGCCCCAGCTCCGGCGCTCCTCGGCAAGCCATGCCAGGTTCTCCTCGTGGCTTCCAAATACGTCGGTCAATTTCCCGGCGAAGGCACCCACCCAGTCGACCGGACGCCGAATCAGAACCATCATCTCGTTGTCGATGGTCTCGACCAGGAGATGGTCCCCACGTTCCCATCCGAGTTGGCGCACTCCATTCGCGGGAAGGCTCACCTGATTCTTCCCGGTCAGGGTTGTTTCGCCGACCGTCTGCACTGCCACCATTGTCATCCCTCCACTCCACGAAGCATAGCGGAATCGACGGCACGCGTCAAGGCAAATGGCTTGATAGCGTGGAATTCATGCGCTATTTCAAGGAAAAGCGGTGACGGTTCCTGTCTCTTCCTGGGCCTGGCCGACCGCACCTGGCGATTCTGATTCCCGCACATGTAAAAGGAGGCAGGCGTTGAACCTCGGTCTCTTCATGATGCCGCTGCACCCGCCGACGAAGCCGGTGGCGCAGTGCTACGACGAAGACTTCGAGTTGCTGGTGCTGGCCGACGAGGTGGGCTTCGCCGAGGCCTGGATCGGCGAGCACGCGACCATGGCCTGGGAAAACATCCCGGCGCCGGATCAGTTCATCGCCCGGGTCTACCCCTGGACGAAGCAGATCCGCTTCGGGACCGGCGTCGTCCTCATGGCCCAGCAC
>JBOGTX010000330.1:0-4396 GCA_050695695.1 Chloroflexota bacterium | reverse complement strand
TCGTGAATCCATCGCCGTACATGTACTTCCTTAAAATGCCGGAAACGTCGATCGTCGGCTCTTCCCCGGAAATGCTGGTCCGTGTTCGCGAACAGGAAATCGAATACCGTCCGATCGCAGGAACGCTTCCTCGCGGGGAAAACGAAGCTGAGGACGAAGCGAATGCGGAAAGACTGCGTCATGACGAGAAGGAGCGGGCGGAACACATCATGCTGGTCGATCTCGGCCGCAACGATATCGGACGCGTCAGCAAGCCGGGCACGGTGCGAGTGAGCCAGTTGATGCAGGTCGAGCGCTACTCCCACGTGATGCACCTGGTCTCGCACGTGAACGGGGAGCTGCGCCCTGACCTCACCGCGTACGACGCGCTGCAGGCGTGCTTCCCGGCCGGCACCGTCTCCGGCGCGCCGAAGATCCGCGCCATGGAGATCATCGCCGAGCTGGAGGCGGATCATCGGGGGACGTACGCCGGCGCGGTCGGTTACTTCAGTTATTCCGGGAACCTGGATACCGCGATCGCGATTCGCACCGCGGTGTACAAAGATGGGATCGCTTCGGTGCAGGCAGGCGGTGGCATCGTGGCCGACTCGGACCCGGACCGCGAGCACCAGGAGACGCTGAACAAGGCGCGGGCGGTCTTGAGCGCGATCGACCTGGCCGAGCGCGAGCTTTCGCCGGTGGAAGCAGGAGTGGGCGATGCTGTTGCTGATCGATAACTACGATAGCTTTACCTACAATCTTTTCCAGTATCTCTGCGAGCTCGGCGCGGACGTCCTGGTGCGCCGAAACGACGCGGTGACGATCGAGGAGATCGAGCAGCTCCGGCCCGAGCGCATCGTGATCTCGCCGGGGCCGGGAGATCCGGACGACGCCGGGGTGTCGGTCGAGGTCATCCGTCGGTTCGGCCCGAGTCTGCCGTTGCTGGGCGTGTGCCTGGGACACCAGTGCATCGGCGCGGCGTTCGGTGGCCGGATCGTCCACGCGGACACCTTGATGCACGGCAAGAGCTCGCTGGTCTACCACGACGGACGTGGCGTCCTGGCTGGTCTGCCGAGTCCGTTCGAGGCGATTCGCTATCATTCGCTGGTCGTCGATCGGTCGTCGCTGCCAGACTGCCTGGACGTGACCGCGCAAACCTCGGCCGGCACGATCATGGGCTTGCAGCACCAGACCTACCCGATTCAGGGGGTGCAATTTCACCCGGAGTCGATCATGACCGTCGTCGGGAAGGATCTGCTCCGCAATTTCTTGAGCGACGGGAGGGTGGCATGATCCGCGAGGCGATCGAGAAGGCTGTCGCCGGTCAGGACTTGACCCGCGACGAGGCCGCGGCGGTGATGGACGAGATCATGACCGATCAGGCCACGCCGGCCCAGTGGGGCGCCCTGGTGACGGCGCTGCGCGTCAAGGGCGAGACGGTTCAGGAGATCACCGGGTTCGCCTCGGTGATGCGGCGTCTGGCCACTCCGGTGAGCCCGCGACGACCGGTGGTGGATACCTGCGGCACCGGCGGCGATGGCCGCGGCACGTTCAACATCTCGACGACCGCCGCGTTCGTCGCGGCGGGGGCAGGGGCGACGGTCGCCAAGCACGGCAATCGCTCGATGACCAGCAAGTGCGGCAGCGCCGACGTGCTCGAGGCGCTCGGGGTGAACATCAGCCTGACCGCGCAACAGGTCGAGACCTGCCTGGAAGAGGCTGGCATCGGCTTCATGTTCGCCCAGCGCTTTCATCCGGCGATGAAGTTCGCGGCGAAGCTGCGCCCGGAGATTGGCATTCGCACCGTCTTCAACATCCTGGGGCCGCTGACCAACCCGGCCGGCGCCCGCGCCCAGGTGCTCGGCGTCGCCTCGCCGGAGCTGGTCCAGCGGATGGCCGAGGCGCTGGCGCTGCTTGGCTCGCACCACGCGCTGGTGGTCCACGGCGAGGACGGCGTCGACGAGATCTCGATTTGCGCGCCAACTCGAGTGAGCGAAGTGCGCGATGGCGAGATTCGCGCCTACGCGATCGCGCCCGAGGACTTCGGATTCACCCGGGGAACGTCGGAGGCGATTCGGGGGGACGACGCGGCGGCGAACGCAGCGATCAGCCGATCTGTCCTCGCCGGCGCCGACGGTCCGCGCCGCGAGGTCGTGCTGCTGAACGCGGCGGCGGCGCTGGTCGCGAGCGACCTGGCCGACGACCTGGCCGACGGCGTCAAGCTCGCCGCGAAAGCGATCGACTCCGGCGCGGCGGCCGAGCGGCTGGAGAAGCTGACGACCGTGAGTCGGCGGTTCGGGTGAGGCCGCGCCAGTTCCGAGGAGTGGAAGATGATCCTTGACGACATCGTCGCGAACACGCGCCTGGAGCTCGCCGAGGCCAGGCGGCGATTACCGGAGAGCGAGCTCCTCGATCGAGTGAAGGAGGCGCCGCCGCCACGCGACTACGCCGGCGCCCTGCGCGGCGACGACATTCGATTGATCGCCGAGATCAAGAAGGCGTCGCCCAGCAAGGGGGTGTTGCGGGGCGACTTCGATCCGCTCGCGATCGCCGCCGGCTACGTCGCGGCCGGCGCGCATGCGGTCTCGGTGCTGACCGATCACAAGTTCTTCCAGGGATCGCTAAACGACTTGTACCGGGTCTCCCAGTCCTGCACGCTTCCCCTGCTGCGCAAGGATTTCGTCGTCGATCCCTATCAGGTATACGAGGCGGTGGTGGCCGGCGCCAGCTCGGCCTTGCTGATCGTCGGGATCCTCGACGATGCGGAGCTCGCCGAGCTGATCGCCTTGCAACGCTCGCTCGGCCTCGAGCCCCAGGTCGAGGTTCACGACGAAGCTCAGGTCGAGCGCGCGCTGAGGGCTGACGCGCGAATCGTCGGGATCAATAATCGAGACCTCCGAACGTTCAAGGTGGATCTGGCAACCACCGAGCGCCTTCGGCCGTTGATTCCGCCTGACCGCATCGTCGTCAGCGAGAGCGGCATTCATACCTCCGACGACGTGGCCCGGCTACGCCGGGCCGGCGTCCAGGCGATGCACATCGGCGAGTCGCTGATGGCGAGCGCGGACCCTGGCCAGAAGGTTCGCGCGCTGTACCGACGATGAGCGCGCTCAAGGTGAAGATCTGCGGGCTGCGGGATCTCGCGAACGCCCGGGCCGCGGTCGAGGCCGGCGCCGATTTCGTCGGCTTCATCTTCGCGCCGACCCGACGCTACGTGGCGCCGGACGTGGTCGCCACGATTTGCAGGGAGTTGCCGAGCTCCGTTCAGAAGGTCGGTCTCTTTGTGAACGAGCGCGCGGAGGTGATCCGGACGATCATCCAAGATTGCAGGCTGGATTACGCGCAGCTCTGCGGGGACGAGACGCCAGAATTCTGTCGAACGCTCGGCGTTCCGGCGGTGAAGTCGCTGAAGGTGCGCGGACCGGAGGTGCTCGACGAGGTCGCGCGATACGCGGGAGTGGTCGCCTGGTGCAATCTGGATGGGTTCCAGCCCGATCAGCACGGAGGCACCGGAACCCGCTTCGACTGGGAGCTGGCCGGGCCGGTCGCGCGGCGGTTCACGGTGATGGTCGCCGGTGGGTTGACCCCGGAGAACGTGACCGAGGCGATCGCGGTGGCGCGACCGTGGGGGGTGGACGTGAGCAGCGGCGTCGAGACCGGGGGACAGAAGGATCCGGAGAAGATCGCGAGATTCGTGAAGGCGGCGAAGAGTTTCCCTCACCCCCTACCCCCTCTCCCAGCCGCGGGAGGGGGGTCTTGAGAGAATGCCGGTGCCAAGACCCTTCCCCCGCGCACTGGGGGAAGGGGTAGGGGATGAGGGAAATTCTTTCGGAAAGGCGGAAACTAATCCATGCAGTTGATAACGGCCCGGAAAGGACACTTCGGGATCTACGGCGGGCAGTTCGTCCCCGAGACCCTCATGCCCGCCCTGGCGGAGCTCGAGACCGCGTACGAAGACGCGCGGGCGGACCAGGGGTTTCAGGCCACGCTCGACGGCTATCTCAAGGATTACGTTGGTCGGCCAACGCCGCTGTACCTCGCCCGGTCGCTCACCGAGCGGGTCGGCGGCGCGAAGATCTATTTGAAGCGCGAAGACCTGGCGCACACCGGCGCGCACAAGATCAACAACGCGCTGGGCCAGGGTCTGCTGGTGGCGCGCATGGGCAAGCCTCGGATCATCGCCGAGACCGGCGCCGGCCAGCACGGGGTCGCGGCCGCGACGGTCGGGGCGATGCTCAAGCTGTGGACGGTCGTCTACATGGGCGAGGAAGACATTCATCGCCAGTCGCTCAACGTCTTCCGCATGAAGCTGCTCGGGGCGGAGGTTCGTTCGGTCACGAGCGGTAGCAAAACCCTGAAAGACGCGATCAACGAGGCGATCCGCGACTGGGTGACGAACGTCGCGGATACCCACTAC